>LBVV01000010.1 GCA_000993275.1 candidate division CPR2 bacterium GW2011_GWC2_39_10
AAGGTGGGGATGACGTCAAGTCAGCATGGCCCTTACGCCTTGGGCCACACACATGTTACAATGGCCAGTACAACGGGTTGCCAAGCAGCAATGCGGAGCTAATCCCATCAAAACTGGTCCCAGTTCGGATTGAGGGCTGCAACTCGCCCTCATGAAGTTGGAATCGCTAGTAACCGTGGGTCAGCCACACCGCGGTGAATACGTTCTCGGGTCTTGTACACACCGCCCGTCACACCACGAAAGTCGGCAACGCCCGAAGTCCTTCTTATGGAGGCCTAAGGTGGGGTCGGTGATTGGGGTGAAGTCGTAACAAGGTATCCGTAGCGGAAGCTGCGGATGGATCACCTCCTTTCTAGGGAGAACATCTGATAGCAATATCAGATCATCCCAGGTCGGTCGTCTCGGCTGCTATTTATAGCAGACGGATGAACCTGAACTGTCTGGGTTCGTCCTAACACTCTTAAGAAGTCAAGCTGAAAAAATCCGGCAACTGCCGGATTTTTTGTTTTTGTAAATTACCGAATAAATTGCTTAATTAATTTATTTAAGATATATTTTGTCTATGGAAGGAAAAAATTATCAATTAAATGCAGAAAATTCCAAAAATTCAAATACCGAGAATGTTTGGAATAGTGATTTTGACACTGTAAAAACATTCATTAATGAAATCAATTTCGAACCATCAGATTCAAAATTACTAGATTTTTATGTCGATAAATATGATCTAACGAAAAACCAAGAGCAAGACATGGACTATGATACCGGATATTATTTTGAGTTTGAACAGTTTGATGGCTCCATGGTAAATATGAATTTTGAGGAAAAGGATGGATTGCGAGTTTTAACACAAGCACTTATTTCATCATCAGATAAAAATCATAGTCTCGATTTTCTTGAAGAATTCGTCCCCAAAGGTTACAAAGTTTTACTGGAGGCAAGGAGTGGCAAAGAATGCATGTTATCTCGACCAAAAGTAATTATTCTTAATCCATGGTTTTTGAATTCTATCGGTGGACGGCTGGTCGCTTTGCATGAAATTGGTCATGCTGTTAATTACCGTAAAATGCCTCGGGACAGAAAAGATATAGTTGATGGTATTAATGTTATAGATAGCTTGGAAAGAGAAGACTCTGCATGGCAGGAAGCTAAGGCAATGATTGAGATTGCTAAAGAAAAAGGAATTAATATCTTACCTGATTGGTTTAATGATTTCGAGCAAAATAATTTTATAAACGAATGTTTGATCGAACATCGCTATGACGTCGGGGGCTTAAGTAAGGACATTAAGCGTCGAAGATATTACTAAGAAATCAAGCCCTGAAAAATCACCTTCCGGTGGTTTTTTGGTACAAAATTTTTTAAAAAAGCGGCGCCCCCGTTACTGGTCTCGCAATTAACATTGACGCGATTAATTTTAAAAATTACAATTGTTTTATGGATGAGAAAATTCTAAAAAAATTAGATGAACAGGGAAAAGCAATACAGTCTATAAACAAGAAACTTTGTGATCACGACAAACGTTTCGATGATCACGACAAACGTTTCGATGATCACGACAAACGTTTCGATGATCACGACAAACGATTTACACAGATTGACATACGATTCGATCGGATGGATAAGCAATTAGAAAGAATGACCCTGAAACTTATAGAGCACGATGGGCGCATGGATACATTTGTTACCAAAGATGAATTTCATGAAGCCATAGACAGAATTATGACGGGTCAGGATCAGGCGATGGTAATTCTACAAAGGTTAGATCAGGAAAGGTTAATGACAAATGTCCGGCTTGATCGAATTGAAGAAACACATGAAATCGATATATCAAATATTAACAGGAGGCTTGAGAAAAAGGGGATTTAGATATTGCTGGTATAATATTATATAAGGCGTATATAAACGGGGAAGTGTTTACTCGCCAGGTTCATATTTTTATGTAAAATTTCTATGTAACTCCAGTGTCATTCCAGACTTGCCTGTCAGCCGAAGGCTGGATCTGCAATCCATGAAGAATGGATCCCGCATCTAAGTGCGGGACAAATTGAAGGAGTCCAGTGAGTAGATTCACAGCAAATAAACAGCAAATAAACAGGGGACGGACATTCTCTTTCCGAAGTTTAGATTAGCGATAGCTTTACTTTAATTAAAGTTTGCTGATTTTATCCCTGACATTATTAATTGCCATGTTTTCGAATTGGTCTCTGGAAACTATACTCATACTTTCTCGATCCTCGCCGCCTGCCATGTGGTGCAAGGAGTCTAGATCCTGAGTATGAGATTGTGCCAAGGCTGCGGCAGCTTCATCACTTATAGGAAGATATGCTTCTCCTTTTGCCAAAGTATAAGAATTACTGGCCTCTACCTTTAAGACGTTATTCCAAGCATTATTTTTTGCTATGTCAAAAGCCGAATCAATGTCTTTATGAGCTATTTCCCAGATATCAGAGCGCCTCTTTTCCGGACGTTTTTTATTGTATCCTCGTTCTTCGTAAATGTCTTCTCTAATTGCCCGGCCTATTTCCCAAGATAAAGGCCGATAAACATCGACAGCTGCCAAAACTTTGGCCTTTTCTTCTAGTGGATTTGCTTCCTTTTCCCTTAGCTTGTCAACATTGTGAATGTATTTTTCTATATTTACCGGCTTGTCGGTCTCTGATTCGATCTCATTTTTTTGCGGACGTAATGATGACACGTCGTTTTTAAACCTGTTGTGTTCCTTTGAATAAATATCGTATGTTCGCGCGTATTCTTTTGCTTCTTCTTTAAAACCGCCCGAATACTCTTCGGCAATTTGAAGAATTTCTTGATAGGATTTTTCGTTTTCTTTAACTTGTGTCTCCATCCTTTTTCTTTTATTGATAGCAGAAGGCTTTAATCTTTCAATGAGGCTAGGTTTCTTCTCGTCCAGCTCATTTTGTTTGCTCTTGGCCCATTCGTGCTTGCTAGTTTCAATATTGAATTTTCTGACTAGTTCTTCGCTTGAAATATTATCCTGCTCGGGCATTTTAGCCTCCTTTGTACTATTTTACTTAAAATATAATAGACTATCCTATCCATTTGTCTTGATTATAACATTTGACCGTATAAACATCCACCAGTTACCTCAAAGTTGATTATTAAATGTCTAAATGCGTAACACCAACATCTGCGGCATTGAAAGCGTGTCGTTTACAAGACCAAAGCGTTAAAATTAGCCAGAAGGTGTAATATTAATAACGTTAATTCCAGTTGGGCTAGGCAAATTTGGGATCGTTTGGTAGAATTAAAATATGCTGCTTGCCATAACATCAATTCTAACCTCACTTGGTAACCTTTTTTTGGGGGTTCTTGTTTTACGAAAAAACAGTAAAAGTCCGATTAACCGCTTTTTCTTTGCTTTTACAATACTTCTTGCTGCTTATATTTTAACAAGCTACGCTTCTGTTTACTTAGAAAGCCCATTATTATTTAGGTCAACTTTTGTAATAAGCGTGCTTTTAAAAACAATCGGATTTCTGTGGGTTTTTTCCCTATGTGTCGGATATAATAAAAATGTGGCCTTAATTGCTTACATAGTCGCCTTGGCTATAATATCCGGTTTAGTACTGGAGGGGTTTATGATAGGTAATATTAAATACGGTGATCAGTTTTTTGATTACGAAACGGGCAGGGGATTGATTGCCTCAATTATACATAATATAGCCATTTTAGTTTATGGAACTTTTTTGCTCACAAAAACAATTTTGTCTCAAAGAGGAGTGGTGCGAAAAAAGCTGTTATTAATTGCCATTGGTCTGCTAGGCTTTGCTTTCGCAGCCTTTGTAACAAGCATTGTTCTTCCGGCATTAAAAATAACGTCTTTAACATTTCTAGACATTCCGTTGTCACTTATCTTCATTTCGCTTTCTGCTTATGCGATGATTAAATACAGGTCTTAGCATGGAACTGAAAAATATTGAAAGTGATACGCAAAATAAAGGTTTTACTCTGATAGAGCTAATTGTTGTGATTGCCATTATTGGAATACTGGCAGGAGTGATAATTATTCGAGTAAGTGACTACTCTGCCAGAGCCAGAGATGCCAGACGTCTTCACGACGTGGATGAAATAGCCAAAGCATTGGATATGTACAAAATTAGGTTTGGGTATTACCCAAAACTAATCCCGGCAGAGCTTGATGCTTATTCAACGCCCGGCGAAACAGACGTGGGTTGTTGGGGGCCTTGGGATAGCGGGAACTTAGAAATTGGGCCAATCGATAAATTTATACCTGATTTAGAAGTTGCCGGTTTGGTCGGCGCAACACCAAGAGAAACGCGCAAATTTAAAGATAAATTTACAAGCGCCATTTTAGGACCTAGAAGTGACCCGCAGTGGAATAATGGTACTTATTGTACATATAAATATGTTAGGCAAGAAGATTTGTGTAGTTCCGGAAAAACGTATGCTGTTGTAGATGCGGCGCTAGAAACAGACTGGACTTCTCAGGCAAAAAACGGTGAAATGCCGAAAGAGTTAAAGGATATAGGTTGTTCGTGGAGCGAAGGAGAGTCTGCGATTCAAAGCTATGCAAAATATTTGCCGGAATAAAGTTATTATATTCTTTTCGCATTTTCATTTCAGGAATGATTGAACCAAAGGGAAGGATTATGGATTTTCACTGGGCGTGGGGCTTTCTTCGCTGCCGCTATCTTCTATTGCCTGTTGGCCAGCATTATTCGCTTTCATTATTTTACCCGCAATAAGCCAACTCCCCAAACCAATAAGCGCAGTTATTGCCACCATGGCTATTATTAACCAAAGTGCAAATGTTCTATTTTGCCTATTTTCCATGACTCCATGGTAGCAATTAATTGCCGAGTAAGCAAATGACTGGAAATCTTGCCATGTAGGGAGTAAATTATATTTAATGAAGCTAATCAGTTCTCAAGCAAAAGAAATTTTCACCAAAACAAAGCTTCCTAGCTGTGATTATGTTATTAACCAGTATGTGGGTCGCGGTCATATGTGCAATTATTGTTATGCAAGCCTTATCTCGAAGTGGAAGGGTTATGGAAATTGGGGCACTTAGATTGAGGCAAAAATAAACGCACCGGAACTTGTGAATGATAAATATATTCCGGACTGGGTTTTCACGAGTTCAATAAGTGACGCCTATCAACCGATAGAGAAACAACTAAAACTTACAAGGAAAGTCCTTGAAAATTGAAAACAATTACTTCCTGAATTGATGAATGGCAGGAGTTGACGCTTACTTGAAAAATTCATCAATTTTCTTTTTGACCTCAAGTAAATCTTCGTATTCAAATACTTCTATTTCCGGACAACCCATAATCATTGCCGATAGTTTTCTTCCTTCCTGTTTTTCGTAGAGACATAGAAGCTTTTTATTCAGTTCAATCGCTTTTCCTATCTCAAGTCCTACTCCTAAACTCGGAACAGTTACATCTGCTATCACACAATCAGAATTTAACAACCAGTTGATATCTCTTTTGTAGATAAATTTTTCAGTTAACACTTTTTCTCCGTCTTTGGATAAGCAAGTGTCGCCTACATGCTCCGTAAGAACACTTGCATGATTTTGAATAAAACCGATAATTTGTTGATATTTTTCGGCTTCATCCCTGCCACCCCTAATTGAACCTGCAAAGTAAGCTTTCATAATAAAATAATAACACAAAAAGAGGCATTTCTACCCCTTCTTTTTGTTTCAACCAACTATTCCGTAATCAATTTGGTGGAGCATAATGGAACGGGTTTGGAACTTTTATAGAGCTAAATCTGTTTGTCAAATAAGTATTATTTAGTATTTATATTGCCTATTTAAACAAAGAAGGCGGAGCGAGGAGCGAACGTTACCCGAGGGTAACAGACATAGCTCCTCAAACCGCCTCATGCAAGTCTGACAGAAAAAACAAAGCTAGATCATATTATCGATACTATTTTTCTTCCTGATCGTCCTGATCGTCGAATTCGTGTGTCCATTTCTCATAATAGTAATTGTCGGGTAAATGATCCTTGCGAATCATTCTGTAGAGGGTCATGGCGTCATGCAACGCCTTTTTAGCACTGCCATCAGAACGAATTTCTATACTAGTTGTCATTAAATTTCTAGAGTACGACACGTCCATTTTAGCGCTTCCGTAATGAACGAGCCCCTCATCACGAAAACCGTTAAACGTAGACACTATTTTTACAGAAGCATCCAAGTCCTCTATTTTGTTGGGCATTTTGGCGTCTACATTATCTTCTGATCTAAATTCGAAGCCTTCTCCGAGCGCAACGTCCTTAGTTGTATTCAGAGACCAATCTCCCCATTGTCTGGAATCGCTATCAGCGACTATTCCATTTACAAACTCGTCGTAAAGTTTTACTATCACGCGCATTCTTCTAACCTCCAATGGTTGTTGTGGTTGGTAAAACCTAGCTTTATTTAGCTCTCTGTCAGAAGAGCATTTTTTAGGTGCATCTCGAATTTTGTCCAAGTTACGACTAATATACTAACATATTTCTATCAGTTTGTCTATAATTTTATTTTGCATACTTGAGGCGCTTATTGACACAATAGTTATCTTGTGTTAATATATTAAATACCTGTCATATTAGCAAGAGCTCTTGAACAATTAAATACGAGAAGGAGATCGGTTTATGAAGACATCTAGTATTGCGGAATTGCAAAAGAAGATCGAAAAAGGGGAGGATATTTCTGTATTAGACGTGTTAGCGGTTATAGAAAATTACGTCAAAACCGGTGCCGCAATCGGTAACACCATCAAAAGGATCGTTGATAATGTTGGGTTCACTCAATACAGCGAAAAGGAACGGTTAGTCGTTTTTCTAATTTACGGCGCTACCGAACAAGCAAGCCTAGGGCATATCAACGATGTGCAGGATTATACAAACGCTCTCCGTTACCTACGCGAGAAGGGCTTCCCGGTCGATTTGGCGCGCAAGCGCATCAACGGTTTTGGGTTTCCTGTTGGCGACGAATATGGTGATGTAACGTTGCCAATTATGGCGCTGCTTGCTGAGCTCATCGATGCTATGACGTTTATTAAGGCGCTTCGCTCCGTTCCACAGCCTACAATTATGGAATGCCTAGATAAAATGTATTATAAGAGCTTTAACAACTAGCTAAAGACAAATCTCTCAAGTTGGAGGAGTAATTCTCGCTTACCAGTGTAATATTCACAAGCTTGTGAAAAATAAATAGGTAAAATAGATTGGATAATATCCTCTATTAGTGCATACCTTGGATACAACTAAGTATCTGAAACTGCACTTTTCTTATACGCAAAATAAGTTTTTATACAACAAAAATGGCTCTATATAGCCATTTTTATTATCATGGTGGACCCAAGCCGAAAATTTTGGAACACCTTCTTTGAAATTGCCCTGGAATTGGAACCTGTTTTAAGAATAATTAATAATGCAAATGAAAAAAAATCTTATCTTCCTTAGATTGCATAATTCTCGGCCGCAAACTCTGCTTGGCCGAGAATTATTTGTTTGGCATTACCAAGAATACCTAACTCGTAATAAGCAAGGATTGCTAGTTTGTAAGTATTAACATCAACTGCTCTAAGGGATAAAGGAAACAAAGTATCCCGACAGAGTCAAGTCTTAATCCCGACATTTTGTCGGGATAACTCGTAAGCTTTGCCAGGATTAAGGTTAATTTTTTGCATATTCTATTCTAATTCCCAATAAACGCTAAAGACCTTTAATCTGAATTTGATCACCTCGTGTTCCAATTATCCCCGAGGTAGATATTAAAAGATGGCTTAGTTAAGACCCTGCCGGTATTTAGAGAAACAGTATCAGTTATCTGCTCAATTTCATAGTATTAATAAAGCCCTTCTTTCACGCCGTCTATTGTTTTCCAATCTCTATCAACATCTAAACTATCATTATCACCGGAAAAAATTTTTCCGTCTAATGATTCAATTAAGAAAAGGGTTGTTATGGGTCGATCATTTGTCATATTTATGCCTCTCTATAAATAGTATCACTTTGAAAGTTAAGCCTAAAGTATATCCTTCAACTCCCTTAAAAAACCAAAATCCTCTTTCGCTATATGTATAAAAATAAGCTTTGTAGGTAAGTTGCATTCTTTAATAAAGGTGGTTAATTTATACATTGTCCAGTTACAGAATGAATCAGAGCCTTTACGAGATATTTGAAAACTAATACCGCTAGGAATAAATAACGCCATTGATTCTGACCCGCCCTTTATAATCGTCTTTCCACCTGAAAACCTATTCAACGCAATAGACTCAACTCGTGTTTCCTTATTTGCTAATGCGATTCCAAGAACATAATCTGGCTCTTCTTCCTTTATTTGTTTTGAGAATCTATCAAAGTCCTCTTTGAGTTTACCAAAAACAAAAATTTCGCCGAATATATCATCTAGCTTGGCCTTTTCTTGAAAAGTTCTAAATGTATATGGAAGTATTTTCATTAGCCTCTAATTTGTAAATAAATCCGTTTCTGCTCCAAAACCAAAGCGGTGGATGCATATCTGTCGGATTTATACCTGAACCTTTTAATAACGCTCTCCATTTATCAGAAATTTCCTCTTTAGAAAGGGTTTCAGCCTCTTTTTCGGTAATGACCCCTAGTTTAACCGAGCATTTGGTTATATGAGTATCCGGAGCAATGTCAATAAACTCTGAGTTTTTTAGATTAGCCTTACAATAACTGTTTAGGATAAAGCACCAATAATTAAATATTTTAGCGCCCGAAAGATAGGGGAAGCCTTTTTTGTGCTCTTTTTGAACTATGCCTTTTAGTTTTAGAAAATCATTTTCCGCAGCTTTTAAAAGCCCCGAAAACGAGCCCCAGTTTTGATAAACAGTTTGAGATATTCTTTGCCAGATATCTATATGCTTGTTAGGTTGCAAGGCTAGCTTATATTTCATAAGCGTTATCTTTATATCGCTTCCACTAAGTTTACAGGCTTTGCTTACATCAAAAATAATCCTAGTTTCCTCATCATTATATGTTTTTAGGGCTGCTTTCCATAATTCATAACTGTTTCTTTGGTAATTAAGAGCCATGGGCAGAGAAAAGTAAGCTATGTCTAGTGCATCGTCTTTAGAAAAACCAGGATTAGAATCTTCCGGCATTACTGTTTGGCCTAACTTGCCTGTTTTGTAAGCATCTAATAGCAATTGACAATCTTTAATTATTTCATTTCGATTCATATATTTATACTTCGTGCGTCATAACTAACTGCATAGCCGCCGACCATAACGTCACTTGTAATATCAACGTATATTTTACTACTAGCATTCATATCAAAACCTTGCTCTACAACAAACTGCTTCTTTGAACCGTTAAATAGATACTTATCAGCATAACAAGCCAATGGGCCTGCTGCTACACCTGTTGCCGGATCTTCATTGATGCCGACTAACGGATTGAAATAGCGAGTGGCAAAATCTGAATTATTATCTAACGTTTCTGTTGTAAACAAATAGAAGCCTTTGCTCGAATGCTCCTGACAGTATTTACTGATACCCGTTAAATCAGGTTTAACTTTTTGCAATATCTCAAGTGACCTAACAGAAATAATGATTTTAGGAATAACTGTTGAAACCGTTTGAATGGGTGTTTCGCCTAAATCTTCCTCTTTAATACCAAGAAGATTAGCAATTAACAGCCTATTATTTTCAATCTCTCCAAATTCCGGCCGGCCTTGAGTCATCATAATCTTCCCATCAGAAAAACAAGTAACCGGTAAAATACCGGCCTTGGTTTCTTGAGTAACCGTTACTGATCCTTTATTACCAATATCAATAGCTTTTCTTTCCATCAAAGAATGAAAGGTAGCAACTGTAGCATGACCGCAAAAATCTACTTCTTGCTTTATGGCAAAAAAACGAACCCTAAAATCAGCTTTATTTGATTTAAGAACGAAAGCGGATTCGGAAAAACCAAGTGTTTTTGCGATCTCTTGCATTTGGTTGTCACTTAAGTCATCAGCATCATGAACTACACCTGCCGGATTACCCTGAGCAGGATCTTTCGTAAAAGCTTTGACTAATTTAACTTCGTTCTCAGACATACTAATATTTCTCCAAAATTAGCATGTAGCCAGTAGAATCAAGGACATTATTTGATAATGCAAAGAATAATTTTTCTCTATTTATTTCGTTCTCAGCTCCGTCTTTTGGATCATTGTAGTAAAAGGTATCACCGTCAAATCCAGTTATAACTATGGCATGCCCAGACCAATTTTCTATTCCATCTTTCTCTCTAAGGATTTTTGTCCTTAGAGATATTAGCACCGGAATTCCTTTTAAGATGTAATTTTCTACTAATTTCAATGAAGGCATTTTCATTTCTAAGACCCCATCCAAATCTATAAACTTTAAGTAAGCGCTTAGGACTCTTTTATCAAAATCATTCTTTTCTGCTTTAAGTAGTTCCTCTATTTCCTGCTTTAGCTCAGGTCTATCAAGCCTTACAAACGAGGGCTTTAGAAGTTCGATATTATAGGTATAGCAATAGGTTTCAAAACCTTTCTCTTGAGAAAATATGGCAAGGTCTATATTCAGAGTTCCTACTTCATTTCCCTTACTGTCTTTTGTTATTCCGCCAATTGTCTTAGTAATGTAATCGGGTGAATAGTCTTTGCCGAAAAACTTCATAATCATGCTTATGCTAGTTGGGGCGCATTCTTTATAGCCTTGTTTTACCAGAGGAACCTTCAACTTCATTTTTTACTGCTTTCCCTAATTGCATTCAGAATATCAATTATATTTCCCTTAGCCTTCCACATTGTGACTGCCGGTTTAGACCCTCTATTGGCATGGATGTGAAACTGTTTAGGTGGTATTTCTATTTCATCTCCTTCATTTAGAACAACTTCTTTTGGACCATCGTTCTCGTCAAACAAAACCATAGTTGCAGTGCCCTTGATTTGATATAAGGTTTCTGGACAAGGTCTGTTATGTTTCTTAAATTCCATCCCCGGGTTAACCTCAAGATAACCAATGCTTATATTCTCATCTGAATAAGCAATAATTATTTTACCTTCATTTATTTTGTAGGTTTCAAAATTCATCAGATACTCCTTTGTTAATATTTAATCCTATTTTTCCTGCTTCCAAAAGACCATTCCTTTTTTATCAAATGCATTTTTAAACGTATTTATCGGTATATAGACTTTAACCCTAGTCTCATCCTTCTTGCCTGATGGATTATTAATATAGAAACCAACCAACCGTCCATCTTTAATTTTAAAACCAAAAACAACAACTAAGTGGCCGCCCGGGCTCTCACTTCCCTTAAGCTTATCAAACCTTATAATGCATGGGTTCACAGAGGCAATAACTAATTTATTTGTAAAGATTAAAGAGCATAAATGATTTGCGCTCAAATATGAAGAGCTATATCCTTTCAATCCATATTTTTTACCAAGCTCAACTAGTGGCTTATAAAACCATCCTTTATCCTCAAGATTGCCTTTATTGTCGTAGATAACATATCCCCCCAGTTCGACACCTTCATTTGTCAACTCAGCAACTTTTTTATTATTTGTAAGTTTATAATAGTCTAGGATCATTTTTAAAGAAGCGATACCGCAAAGACGCAAAGACCAAAATTCATAATCTTTCTTCGTCTTATAGCCAAAGTCCTTCCATTTGGGGTCGTCAGTTGCGGATAGTTTTTTCTCTAGAATATCTTTCACTAGTTCCGGGCTTGCAAATTGACATTGGTAAGGAACATCACCGTCTACAAAATAATCACCGTCTTTTAGTGTAGATAGCTTTTTAGTTGCTTTTAGATCCGAAAACATAGAAACCGAATCTTGATATAATTTTTTAGCCGCTCTCTTAATCATGCATAGATCTTTCTTTTACCATAAGCAACTGAGCATAATCGTTCACAATATTAATATAATTTTCCTCCCATAGGCGCATCTTTATCGGGAGAAATCAAAACGCATTCATTATTTTCATCAGGAACGCCTAAAGTTAGCACCTCTGAAACGGCAGGCCCAATTTGTCTTGAAGGAAAATTAACAACACCCAACACCTTCTTGTTTTTAAGTTCTTCTTTTGAATAGTTCTTTGTTAGCTGAGCCGTAGATTTTTTAATACCTATTTCCGAACCAAAATCTATTTTTAACTTATATGCCGGCTTTTTAGCCTCAGGAAAATCTTCAACCTCTATAATTTCCCCTACTCTAATATCTAGTTTTTGGAAGTCGTCAAATGTAGCCATGAATTCTCCCTCTAAAATTTTCCTTATTCTATCGTAAAATTGACTAATGTTCAATGTTATGTTTTTTCTTCAAAATCCTTAACCTCTCATGCTTTTTGTAATAAATCTACCGTATAGCAAAGGTTAGTTTTGAGAGTTAACCGGCTAGCTTGGAGCCATATGCAACCCACCAACACGAACCTGTTTCCTTCAATAAACCTTATACCTCAATATCTCAACTTACACCCTTCTCACTATATTGCATGATATTTAGTCTAAAGTTAAATTAGATAACCATAGCTAACATAAATGATTAACAAATATGCCACTTGTATATTATAGAGTAGTGGGACGGAAGTATTAGTGCTAAACATCTAACCGGAATAATTCTAGAAGATAACCAAAACCCGGAAGAATTTCATATCCGATTTACAACCGTTCAGGAATTAAAAGAGAACGGAGTTTCCAGTGAGATTTGGGAGGAGGTGAGTTAGATTTATCCCCAAAAAAGCAAGAAGGGTAGACATGTGCTTTTGGCACGGGTCTACCCGTAATTGTAAATCATTCTTTGTTTGAGCTTCTCGCCTAACCTTGTCGATCTTATACTTTTACTCTACTGCTTTATAACCGGACCCCTATCCTGAGCCCATTCAAGCAACTCATCAAGGGTGAACCATCCCGTGTTGTATTTATCTTGCTCTTTGGGATTGAGGAAGAACTCGAGGCCCTTTGACTCGTTACCATCAGTCCATCTTGGACGGAGCGCAAAGAAATCTTTCCCCGCTTCCTTTAAGATCTCACGTATATTCGTCGCTTCGGTGGCTTTTTTGAGCCGGAAATAGCCAAGATCGCTGTCAAACATCTGCTGCTTGATGTCTTCGGGTATTCTTGAAACAATAAAAATATAAAGTCCACCGCTTTTAAATGCTTCGCTGCTACCCTTCCAAATTGCGACATCCATATTCCCAAAAGCTTCATAAAGAGCTAGCATAAATTCCTGATATTTATTGGAAACAACGACGCCAAAACTCTTCTTGTCCCAAGCAGCGACAACATCCTTAGCGTCATCAAGCCAAAGACTCCTATTGTTCCAGCCTAGCTTATCATACCGATGTGACTCGAAAGTTAGGCAAATACCGGAATCCCTCTGCTCAAAGAAGAAGTCCTCTTCATTAAAGACAGTGGTTGCTCTTGCCTTAATCCCAAGCGAGTCCTCGGTTTCACAAGTGAGTGGTATACCGAGAGCAGCTTTTATACCTTTGATGCCCCATTCATGTTCTGAGCAGAAATCGGCGTCTAAGCTAATGCCAATAACCTCGTTTTCCTCGTTACATATCATTTCTGGATTCATCCCCCGTCTCATATTACCTCCTTCAGTTGCTAATGAACATTGACTTGTTATTCTAGCATGAAATTAATAAAATTTAAAGGTTTAGCTTTAAACCTAAATTTTGATATTTTCGCTATAACAAAAAACACCTCCATGTTCCTTTGGAGATGTTTTTTTGGTGGACTAGGCCTAAAAATTTTGGAACACCTTCTTTGAGATTGCCCTTGAGTGGGAATCTGCATTAAGGCTTGTTTATGAAGCAGAATGTATAAGTCTTTGATTTTTCTTAAATTGCGTAATTCTCAGCTGCAAATTCCGCTTGGTCTAGAAATATTTGCTTGGCATTACCAAGAATTCCTAATTCATAATACGCAAGAATTGCTAGCTTATAGGTATTTACGTCAACAGCCCTAAGCGATAATGGAAAAGAATCATTGGCAAAAAGAATGGCATTTGCCAAAATACGCGCTGTTCTTTTATTACCATCATTAAATGGTTGAAGATAACATATGTATGTAAAAGCAATTAGCGCTTTCTCAAATATATCATCCTTCCCATTTACAACATTGCAAAGCCTTCCAAGCTCTTCTTCAACCTGAAACTTATTATCTAGCGGACGATAAACGCTTCCGGTAATACCAACTAGTCTCTCCCTTATGCCCATATCAATTATACCCTCACTCAGAATACGATGCAGGTCAATAATAGCGCTTTTGGTAAGCTTGCTCTTAAAAAATTCTTTATGCTGCTCAGAGAATTCTAAAGCCTTCTTATGGTTTAATAGCATTATAGTTTCTTCTTCTGTTTTTCCCTTGGCTGGAATATTTTGTTTAAGAAGAGACTCGGTTTCAAGCAAAGTATAGGTATTGCCTTCAATCTGTGATGACTTCCAAGATAGTTCAATAGTAATTCTTTCGCGTTCCCTTTTGATAATGTCTTTTGGCGCTGTTACTAGTTTCTGGTAATAAATATCGTTATTTTTTACAAGCTCTAAGTGCTCTGGATCGGTAAAAAGTGAATTTAATCTAAGAGCATCAAGACGACTAAAATCGTAAAGCACTTTCGGCCTATTCTCATCAGCAAATATTTTTTCAAGGGCCTCATTAGAAAGGAAGATATTTAACCTACCATTAGAAGTAATATTATATGTAACCGCCCTTGCTTTTCCCTGTCTTTCAATAAACCCCCTACTTTCAAGTAAACTTAAATCGCGCTGCAACGTTCTTTCTGTAACTTCAGAGAATGTTGGTTTTGACAAAAGATCTGATAGCGAAGATGCCGCCGAAAGAAGAGAGATTAGTATTTGCTGCTGTCTTAGTGTAATATCCATACCTATATTATAATTTAAGTATCCCGACATTGTCAACATTTTATCCCGACATTTTGTCGGTATAAGTCATTAAATTGTCGGGATTTTAAACTACCACATATTAATCGTCAGCTAAATTGTAAACTAAAGTTATGGGACAACTTCTAGACACCGAGTGACTTAAAATCATGGAAGTGATTCCGAAATAGTTCCAAATTGACTTTGGGTATATAAAAATAATGACTTCATTTAGCCATTATTTTACTGGTGAACTACTTGAGGATTAGCTAGACCCAGTTAATAGACAAACTAAGGTAATGACAGAGGATTTATTATGATGCTACTTATAATGCCTATTAACTACTCGTTTAAATTTGGGACTACCATAATAGCCTGTGGCCAAAATAAGAGCATATAGAAAAATTATTACAGCAATTATCCGTGCACTACTACTTGTCAATAAAACCACCAAAAGAAGCGTTGATAATATGAAAAGCTGCGTTAATTTAATTTGCCTTAAACTATAAAACTTTAACGTCCTACGCGCTTGTTGGTTCTCAATTTCTTTATATTTTTGAAAAAAGCTCCTTAAAATAGCAAACACAAAAAATCCGTAAAGCAAATAGTAATTTTGAGGACCACCAAACAAAGAAACGCCCATATAAAGCCTTCCTGCATGAACAGCGCCTATCCCCAAGAACTCAATAAATGGTATTTTCTTTAGAGCTGTAGTATAAAAATATTAAATACTAGAAAAATTAACTCAAAAGCTGCTAATGCCGGAATAAACATAATTGCCAGCAATAATGCAAGGCTCGTTAGGAATAATGAAAAAATCAAAGCTTCACGTCTTTTAATTCTTCCAGCGGGCAGCGGTCTTTGTGACTTTATTTTGTCTTTAAGATCTTCTTTTAAATCAAAAATATCATTATTAACGTAAATTGCGGCATATAATATCTGAAATGATATAAGTACCAAAAATAATTTGCTAAAATCAAGCAACTGAAAATCAAAACTGACCGCTAAAAAAGCTCCGGCAATTATTTCTAAAATAAACGGCAAATTCCTTAAACGTGTTAAACTGATAAAATCTTTTATTTTATCTTTACCTAGCATTATCATAAGAAAATTGTAACAAACTTAGGTATAAAAAAACACCTCCATGTTCCTTTGGAGATGTTTTTTTTGGTGGACCCAACCGAAAATTTTGGAACACCTTCTTTGAGATTGCCCTTGAGTGGGAGCCATCACTAAAACTTATATATCAAGAGCAAGATAGTCAGAAGTTAAAATAGACTACCCTTTATTTTACAGCACAGTGTTCAGCCGCAAATATATACTGTTCCTTAAAAATTCGCTTGAAATGCATAATAGAATTAACCTCATAGAAAACCAGCATTGATCCTCTAAAATCATCTTCATCAACACTTCGGTAAGAAAGTAGACATAATAAGAAGGGACCCCTCATCTATCAAGGAGCCCCTGGTATGGCATTACGTCATTTTACTGTTGTACGCCTAGTGGTGTGGCGGATGTAACACTATTCTGACATTTATTTTGGATAATACGACAGTCCCTTCATGTTCATCAAACGGCGTCAATCCAAGGTCCTCACTTCCGTCCCGGCAAGATTCATAAGCAATACAGAAACCATTTTCTGAATCATAGCGTTTACCCTTATAGGTAAATGGATCGAACTTTGCGGTCTTCGGAATTTGATCTTTTGGAACCGATAACCAAAGAACCCACTCATTTCCGTACTTCACACGTTTAAGGCTAAGAATAGTCACCGACCACGTACTGCCGAGATCGCAAGCTTCGCAGGTTCCGCCCACAAACTCAGAGAAACGGCCTTCGAACTCCTTCCACGTCATCATTCTGCTGGGAATGCAAACACTCTCCACCATCGGCATAACCTCGGTCATGAATCGCTTTTTGTTAAAAGCTTCACGAGTCATATAGTAATGGCAGTAGTTATCCTTCTGGCCGGTAAGCTCAAACATCTCGGTGACCGCCTGACCGAATTTAGTATCAGGCCCAGTCATATCCGTCTCATTAAACATGAGATGCGCTTTAATACCGGGTTTGATCTTAGAAGCTTGGCGTCGGGAATAAAGAGCTTTCTTCTTGGTTCTCTCATCGTTTGAAATTGTGGCCATTGTGTCCGCCATGTAAATCAACCTCCATCCATGTAGTAGGTACATATACAATTCAGCCCACGATATTGTCGGACTCTCGTACTTTCTGCGATAGTATAGCAGAAAATCAATAAATATTGAAGGAGAAATTAAGATAAAATAAGTTAAAACAAACGGTGTTCCAACTACCACTAGGGTAGATACAAAAAAATGGCTTTATTAAGCCAAATTTTCAATGGTGGACCCAACAGGACTCGAACCTGCCACCTCCTCGGTGCAAGCGAGGCGCTCTACCAGATGAGCTATGGGCCCGTATCAACAAACAGTGAACAATAAGCAATAAACAGGATTTCTTGAATCGGCTTAATTGCTAATTGTTTATTGTTATTTGCTTTTTGCAATTGGTGCGCGTGCCTGGACTCGAACCAGGGACCTCAGCTTTATCAGAGCTGCGCTCTAACCACCTGAGCTACACGCGCTCGTCAGGAATCAGGAAATGGGAGCCAGTAACCAAAAAAAAATAATTTCTGTTTATACTATTTGGTTCCTGATTTCTGCTCACTGTTTCCTGGCCTCAATGAAAATATATTAACACAAAAATATAAGTTTGGGAAGAATTTTTGACGTATCTACTCACAACCCTGCGTCTTTGCGAGTGAAACGAAGCAATCTCCTCTGCTTGAAACAAGATTGCCGCACTCTCCGGCGGCTGCCGGATCGTTCGCAATGACGGCCCATCAATTCTTCCTGGATTCCAGATCCAGCCTTCGGCTGACAGGCAAGTCTGGAATGACGCTGTAGTTAGATACCAGACTTACGCAAACCTACCACACCTCCCAAACCAAACCAACCGGCTAAAATCCCTTTTTCTCCTGCCTGAGTATCTACAAATATGCTTCCAGTAGAGAAAAGAGATTTTATCTCACCTTGTTTTCGGCTTGGATAGATGCGTTATTTTGCGTAAGTCCAGTATAGAAATTTTACATAAAAATAGGGGTCTGGTGAGTAAACACCTTTTTGACAGTTTTAGTTCTGATGGATATAATAAGTATATCAAAATATCAAAAATAAAAAGGAGGGTTATGGAAGATTTAAAGCCAAAAGGATCTAGAACTTATTTAACAACTGTTAGTTTAGTGGTTATATCTGCGTTGGCGGCTGGTGGCTCAGCTTGGTTTTTTATGAACCAAAAAGTTAATAGTAAGATTTCGGAGAATAATAATTTAAAAGTTCGGCTGGACAAACTTGAAAAAGAAAAAGATTCTGTGGTCGAGCTTATAATCACTCCAACGCCAACTTCTACAAGTT
Source organism: candidate division CPR2 bacterium GW2011_GWC2_39_10 (assembly GCA_000993275.1). Taxonomy (GTDB): domain Bacteria; phylum Patescibacteriota; class CPR2; order CPR2; family CPR2; genus GWC2-39-10. The sequence continues at coordinate 18,281 of LBVV01000010.1, forward strand.
CCAATACGCAAGGAGATTTGACAAATGAACAAGAACTAATAATAAATACTTTATCAAGGGGTAATGACGGGAAATTTGGTAGCGATGATGCATTATTTGCAGCAAGAATTGGTAAAATTGACGGAATTTGGGCAGTCACAAACCCAATACCGTTAAGGTGGTCTCAGGCGGAAGGTTATAACGTACCGGGAATGGGCGGAGGGGATTATGTTTGGGAGAAAATTGACAAAAAGTGGAATTTTATAGGCATTTGCGGAGAAGGCGGGTGTAATGAAGCCGTTAAAGCAAAATTTAGCGAAATTCCATTAACGGTTATTCCTCAGTCCAAGCGCGAATCAATCTGAAAAATATAGTCTTAGTTATATTCCGTATAGGTGAGGGCGGATCAGATTTTTGTTGGTTATTTTAAATAAACTGATAGAATAAATATATGTTTAGACGAATAATTTTAGGTTTGCTGGGTATGGCATTTGGTTTTTGGCTAATGTATAAACGTCAAAAAATTGTAGACATGGGCGTTAGGTTTTCCTGGGCCGAAAATTTTATGTTAGGTTCTTATACCGTTGTTGGTCTTACCGGTGTATTTTTTATGGTCATATCGCTTTTTTATATGTTGGGTATCGGCAAGGGCATAATTGACAGTGTCTTCGGCTCTTTCACCGATATGTTTACTCCGCCGGATAAAAAATAGCCAGAATATTAACTTGGATTTTGTTGACTAATAGCATTTTGTTTATTAAAATTACTCCGTTAAGCAAGCAATTTTATGAAAAGAATTGATAATCATTATGGCGTTGTTATTATTGGAGCAGGTCCGGCTGGGCTTGCCGCAGGCATTAAGTTAGTTAAGGCTGGCAAGAAAGTTTTAATAGTAGAGAAAGAAAGCCATGTTGGCGGTATATCAAAAACCATCGAATATAAGGGTTATCGTTTTGATTTGGGCGGCCATCGTTTTTTTACTAAATCAAAAGAAGTAAATGACTTATGGAACGAAACCTTAGGTAAGGATTTTATTACACGTCCCCGATTATCAAGGATATATTATCAAAATAAATTTTTTGCTTACCCTGTTAAACCCTTAAATGCCCTAAAAGGGCTTGGACTAAAAGAATCAATACTTATTTTGGCTAGCTACATAAAAATAAAGATTTTTCCATATAAAAAGGAAAATACTCTTGAGGAGTGGGTAACAAACAGATTTGGCAAAAAGCTTTATAATACATTTTTTAAGACTTATACGGAAAAATTGTGGGGCATTCCTTGTAATCAGATACAGGCAGAATGGGCAGCGCAGCGAATTAAGGGATTATCGATGGTTAGCGCATTAAAAAACGCTATTCTTCCTGACAAGAAAGGAAAAATTAAAACTTTGATAGATAAGTTTAACTATCCAAAGCTTGGTCCAGGAATGATGTATGACAAAATGGCTGAAAATTTCATAAAAATGGGCGGTACGCTAGTAACTGAAGTTAAAATTAACAGTCTTGATGTAAAAGGCGGCAAAGTTGTTGATGCTTCTTTAAAGAGTAAAAATGGTGAAGTTAGGGTTTCTGCTGATTTTTTTATCTCCAGTATGCCAATTACTTCTTTAGTGAAAGCTCTTGATCCCACGGTTGATGCTAAAACGTTGAAGGCGGCAAATAAATTGACGTATCGAAGTTTTATCACCGTAAGCCTTATCTTAAATTCTAAAAACCCGTTTCCGGATACTTGGATTTATGTACATTCGCCGGAAGCGAAAATGGGTAGGATCCAAAATTTTAAAAACTGGAGTCCTTTCATGGTTCCCAATAAAAAACACACTGCTTTGGGGCTTGAATATTTTTGTACCGAGGGTGATGAATTGTGGAATGCTGATGATAAAGATTTAATAGAACTAGGACTTAATGAACTGGAATTTATAAAACTTGGGAAGAAAAAAGATTTTGTTGATGGTTTCGTTACCAGAGTTCCAAAAACATATCCGGTTTACGATTCTGCCTATCCAAAAAATTTAAAAATAATTAAAGAATATTTAGAAAATATAGAAAATCTTCAACCGGTAGGTCGCTATGGCATGTTTAAGTATAACAATATGGACCATTCTATCCTTGCCGGAATTTATGCGGCGGAAAATATATTAGGCGCCAATCATAATATATGGGAAGTTAACGCTGATCAGGAATATCTTGAGGAAGGCAAAAGTGAAAAGAAAAAATAACTCTTTGCGGTATAATTTTAAGATGTCATTCCTGCCTGTCTCGTTTGGCGCTCACCTGTCTAGACACCAAGGCGGGCCTGTCTCGTTTGGCACTTAGCAAGACGGGCGAAGGTAGGAATCTAGTTTTAAGGGTCTAATAGGGATCGATTTAATTAAGGATAAATATTTACTAAATGGATAATATAGGTAAAAAAATAAAAGAACAATTTAAAAAAAATCAATCTTTTGCTATTTTTTTTAGCATAAGTTTTTCATGGTTACTTTTATGGCTTCTGGCTTTTTGGCCCGGAATTATGAGTCTTGATTCTTTTGTCTCTTGGCAGCAGTCTTCAACCGGCCATTATTCTAATTGGCACCCATACGTTTATGGAATTTATTTTTTTATTTTACGTCAAACTTATGATTCCCCGGCAATAATTGCTTTATTCCAGATTATCTTATTTTCTTTGCTTACGGCATGGGCTTTTTCAAAATTTGTAAATTTGACCTCCAAAAGAAAACGAATAATTATTTATAGCGTTTATTTTTTTCTAATCTTTTCTGTTCCTGTTTCTTTGTATGCGATTACTTTATGGAAAGATATTGTTTTTTCTTATCTCATTATTTTTTGGGGTCTGTTCTTTTATCTTAAAATTCTGTCAAAAAAGCAAGTTGATAGCTACTTGCTTGTAAGTTCATTGTCTTTAGTTTTGGTTTTCAGCGCAACGGTAAGACATAACGGGATTATTTTTATCTTATTTATACCGCTTTTGGCCTATTTGTCAGGAATTATGGACAGAAAAAAGACGGCCTATTTTTTTGTTTTAAGCTTTTTTGTGGTCGTTTTATTAAAAACTACCGTCCCAAGCATTCTAGGCGTAAATATGAGCAAGAAAGTTTTGGATAATTCGTATAAATTGCAAATAATAAGCGCAATAGTGAGTTCTAATTATTATCTGGATCGGTCGCCATATCCAATTGATGAATTAAATAAATTGCTACCGCTTAAGAATATGAAGCAAGATTACAGGTGTCAAACCTTAGATTTTGCCCTTGCTGATAAAGAACTTAATCCGCAGGCGTTTAATGATCCGGAATTTCAAAAAAGGTTTGATGCAATTTTCTATTCTTTGGCTATCAATAACATCCCCAATGTAGCTGCTGACCGCATGTGTATTTTTACTAGCATGTTAACTGGTCAAGGAATAGCATCTCAAAATCTTTTAGAGAAAGACGTAAACTTCTCACTATTCCCGGACAAATTAGGTTTAAAGGCGGACAGTAAATTTCCGGTAATGAAATATTATCTAGCTAAAGCTGTTTCGCAATCACTTTTTATTCCTTACAGTTTATTTTTTTGGAATATGATTTTATCTTTTAGTCTTTTCTTTTTTGCTTTAATTTACAGTTTTAGAAGAAATAAGGCCATATTTTACTACTCGATTATAATTATGCTGCAGGTACCATTTTTGTTTTTGACCGTAACGGCAAATGATTTTAGATATTATTATTTTGTTTATTTGGGTTCGTTTTTCTTGATCCCGATGATACTTAGCGGGAAAAAAATTATTTTTCAAAACCATTAGGATTTTTCTTGTGCCAATTCCATGCGGTTTCAACGATTTGTTCGATCGAATCAAATTTTGGTTTCCAGCCTAGTTCGCCCATGGCCTTATCGGACGATGCGTAAAGGATGGCGGGATCGCCCTCTCTCCTTGGCTCATCAACAGACTTGATATTATTGTTTTTCTTAGTTATTTGAATTAAAATGAAACTTGAGAAAGATATAATTAATAAGAGGCAATATGGAGGGGGCTATGCTCGGAATTTCCAAGGAAAAAGAAATTAATAAAGAAAGTTATAAAAGAAATATTTTTAGGGGATTTTTAAGGCTAAGTTTTTTGGCTAGCCTTGCTTTGTTTTTTGTTTTTTACTATAAGCCGACAGAGGCTCATGCGGCGTTTAACGCAAGTAATATCATTCCGGATGTAGAGTTTAGCGCTGTCTCAACTATGACGGAACAGCAAATTCAAGATTTTTTGGTTTTAAAGGGAAGTTCGCTTGCGACCTACGTTGAGACTAAAGATTCATGGATTGGACCTAATTCTTATCAATATCCAACCGGATGTCCGTCTGAAAACTGTGTTAATGCAAAAGGTATGAAAGCTTCAACAATAATCTATAAGGCCGCTAATTGGTATGGGCTTAATCCTCAAGTTATTTTAGTAACTCTTCAAAAAGAACAGAGTTTAATTACTGTGCCACTTAGTTTGCCAGACGATCAGTGGCGTTTAAATTCTGCTATGGGTTATGGTTGTCCTGACTCCGGAGGTTGTAGTGACGCCTATAAAAGTTTTTCCCTTCAGACCGATTGGGCAACTTGGCAGCTTAGGTGGAATATGGATAAAGCAAATTCAACCGATTCAGCTCAAAGCGCTAAGGTCTCCCCTTATATTATGGGAAGAACCATTAATATTGACGGCGTTGCTACTTATCTAGGAAATGGTGCTACCGCATCATTATATAGATATACCCCGCATTTTCATGGAAACCAGAATTTTTATTCTATATATACCTCTTGGTTTAACTTTAACCAGTACTTTTTGGAGAAGATGAGTGTTACGAGTTACATAAGCTCAAACCTTAAACCAGCCAAGGGCGAGGATGTAACTATTACCTTTAAGATTAAAAATAACGCCTCTACAGCATTAACGATGGATAGTGTTGGGGTTGTGGGCAGACCAATTGCAGTAACCTCTAGTGTTAATAGAGATTTTGGCTGGTCAGGTATGCAGACTTTTGTTTCGGGCGAAGAAAAGACCTATGTCTATACTTCAACTGTCAGGGATATAGGTAACTTATTTACCTGGCCGGCAATTGCCCATCAGGGCAATTATGCGCAGTATTTCAGCGGGGGTTTGATGCTTATTACACATAAAACAAATTTAACGGCTTCCCATACTTACATTAGCCCTTACCCGCCAATTGAGGGGGACGTTATTGATTTTTTAGCGACAGTTACCAATAACGAGCCTAAACCTATACGTTATTCGCACATTGGTATTCCGGTCAGATTTTATGGTCAATGGAATTATGATTCTGTGTGGATGGGGTCCGATGTAATTCCGGCGGGCGGAAAACTAACCCTTCAAGGAAAAAGAACCTTTGATAAACGGGGATCGTACTCATATTGGGTAAGTTATTGCCTGTTCGGCGAATATGAAACTTTGGGTAATGTCCACAGAATAGATGTCTCGGGGCTAGTGCCTTCGTTTACAATAAGCAACTACTCTGTCTCTAATAACGCTCCGTCCAGGGGCGAAGATGTTACTGTAAGCTATAAATTGAAAAATAATATTGATCGCAATGTAGCAGTTGATGTCGGCGTTGTCGGTAGGATTGGCAAATATTCAACAAGTCCAAACCTGGATTTTGGCTGGTCTCATAATGTATCATTTGCTCCGTTAGAACAAAAGCAGTTTAGTTTTACCACAACTATTACGGAGGTAGGAGATATCTATCATTGGGCGGCTTATTATTATAAGAGCTCTTATACACACTACAGATATTGGCAAAGTTACATTACTTCGCACCAGGCTAATTTAAAAATCTCTACTACATTAACTCTTAACCCAGCCAACCCAAAGCCAGGGGATAAAGTAATCATAACAGCTACTGTTAGTAATTATGAAAATAAGCCTATACGTTATACCCATCTAGGAATTCCCGTAAGGTTTTATGATCGTTGGAATTATGATTCTGTTTGGGTAGGTCCGGGCACTATTGCAGCGGGAGGGACGGTTGATCTGGTGGGGGCTGTTACTTTAGATAAGCCTGGTCCCTATACGTATTGGGTTTCCTGGGAGCTGGCCGGTGTTTATACTAGTTTATCTGATTATAGAAAAGTAACTCTTAACTAAATTATAATTAGCGAGTAATCCATTTGAATGGTTATATAAGGCCGCTAAAATCAATTAGCAGCTTAACATCACGTGTATATTGTGGTAAAATTGGGCATATGATTATGATAAAAAGTAATTATCGTTATTGGAGTTTAATAAAAGAGCTTGCCATTACAGACTTTAAGTTAAAGTATCAGGGCTCTGTTTTTGGTTATTTTTGGTCGCTTATGAAGCCGCTGGCTTATTTCGGGGTCTTGTACATAGTCTTTACCAAGATATTTAAAATAGGTGGCAGCATCCCTTATTATCCCGTTTACCTGTTATTGGGCGTTATGATGTTCGGTTTTTGGGGAGAAGCAACGTCAGGGGCAATGCTTTCTATTGCATCAAAAGGAGACCTGATAAGGAAGGTTTATTTCCCCAGGATAGTTTTGGTTATAGCCTCAAGTCTAACGTCACTCATGACTTTTTTCTTAAATCTATTTATTGTTTTTCTTTTTGCTTTAGTTTTGGGCGTGCCACTTGGTGTAAAAACTTTATTGATTTTTTTGGTTATTTTGGAATTTTATTTTTTCGTATTAGGGGTTTCTTTTTATCTTGGTGCTTTGTTTGTTAAGTATCGAGACGTGGGTCATATATGGGAAGTGTTTAACCAGATTCTTTTCTATGCAACACCCATTGTTTATCCCCTATCTTTAGTGCCGCTAAAATATGCTAAAATTATGATTCTTTCACCTTTTGCTCAAATTATGCAGGACATGAGAGGTTTCATTATCGGCTCTCAAAATGTCTTGACAGTCTCTGATTATTGGGCTTTTTATTTTATACCACATTTATTGGTCATTTTTATTTTTGTGTCCGGTTATTATTTATTCCAAAAAATGGCCGCTAAATTTGCAGAAGAGGTTTAATGAGTAAGGAAATTGTTGTTAAAGTAGAAAATGTGTATAAAACATTTCATATTCCGCATGAGAGGAATAGTAGTCTTAAGGCAACTGTTTTAAATATTTTCAAAAGAAAAACATATACCGAGTTCCCGGCTGCTAAGGGAATAAGTTTTGAGGTTAGGGAAGGTGAATTCCTGGGTATTATTGGCAGAAACGGTTGTGGCAAAAGTACTATGCTTAAAATGCTGGCTGGGATTTATATGCCGGACAAAGGTAAGATAACAGTAAAAGGACGTCTTTCACCCTTTTTAGAGCTTGGCGTGGGTTTTAATCCGGATCTTACAGCGCGGGAAAACGTTTATCTTAACGGAACTATTTTGGGGCTTAATCGAAAGGAAATTAATGCAAAATATAATGACATTGTTGATTTTGCGGAGCTTGAAGAATTTATGGATCAAAAGCTAAAGAACTTTTCTTCCGGAATGCAGGTTAGGCTGGCTTTTTCCGTGGCAATTCAGGCTCATGCGGATATCCTTCTTATTGATGAGGTTTTGGCGGTTGGAGACTCAAATTTTCAGAAAAAGTGTAACGATGTTTTTAGGAGACTAAAGGTCGAGGGAAAAACCATAATTTTTGTTTCACATAGTATGGAAGCGATTAAAAATTTTTGTGATCGCGTTATTCTAATTCATGAAGGCAAAATTCTAAGCGAGGGCAATCCGGAAAAAGTTGCTTATCAGTATGAACGATTGAATTTAGAGGGCGCCAATTCTCAGCTACAAGCTGATACCGACAACCAATGGGGCGATCGTAGAGTTGAAATTAGTAGTTTTCGTTTTCTTGTTGATGGAAAGGAAAATATTTTTGCAAAGACCGGAGACCATGTAGCTATCGAGGTTGATTATAAAAATAACCAAAACCATTCTGTTATTACGAATTTTTCTATTGGAATTTATAATGAAGGCAATAAATGTTTTGATGCAAGCACATATTTTAGTAAACCGTTCGTTGTCGAAGCATCAGCGAAGGGTAAAATAATCTTTAACATCACCGGGCTAGCCCTTCTGTCTAATAGCTATATTGCAAAGGTTAATAAATATAATATCGATCTAATGCTTTTTGGAAAAGAGCCTGGAGAAGTTTATCATGTTTGGAAAAATGCTTTTACATTTATGATTAAAAATGACGAAAAGGCAATTAGGGCAACGGGAATTGTAAACTTGGATTATAATTATGAAATCAAACCCCAATAAGGAACGGTTTAATGGATAAAGCATCTAACAAAAAAATTCTCCAGTTCAATTATGAAAACAAGTTGGTTCGTTTTTTAATTACCAATCCTGAGGATCATATACAGAAGATAATGTTGTCGGAACATAATTTTTATGAATCAGGTATGTTAGCAGATATAAAAAAGCGGATAAAGTACGGTGATAGTACGGTTGTGGATGCTGGAGCTCATATTGGAACCCATTCCGTATTCTTTGGCCTGATTTGTGGATCTAGGGTTTATAGTTTTGAGCCATCGGAAGATGCACATAGCCAACTAAAAGAAAATATTGCCCTAAATCAATTGAAAGATAATGTTAAATTGTTTAATTGCGGAGTGGGTGCAAGGCTTGGTCACGGCAAGCTCTATATACCTGACAAAAATAACCCGGGAATGGGGCAGATTATTCCCAATGCTCAGGGAGAAATAGAGATAAACACTTTGGATCAAATTCTTTTATCAAAAACTTCCAAAATAGATTTAATTAAAGTAGATGTTGAGGGAGCTGAATTAGATGTGCTTAAGGGTGCTAGGTCAATTCTTACAAGGGACCATCCTTTAATTTATGTGGAGATTATTGACGATAAACAGCTTAATAAAATTGAATTGTATCTGTCAAAATTTGGTTACAAACGGAAAGCTGTTTTTAATGCCACGCCAACATATTTGTTCGAAGCTGATAATATAAAAAAAATTGGTTTTTGGGCTGGGGATGATAATAATTTTCAGTTTTTAAAGCCGATAATTGAGGGTTTGGGAAATGGCTATAAGACTAACACTTATAATTATAATGGTGATAATGAAATCCTGCATCATCAACTAGGCGAGTGTGATGTCGCGTGGTTTGAATGGGGAAATGGACCAATAGTTGCTGCTTCAAATATTCCTGATCTTAATACGCCGATAATACTTAGAATTCATCGGTATGAAGCTTATGATGATGAAGTGTTAAAACAGATTAACTGGAACAGCATAGATAGTGTCATTGTTATTGCGGAATATATTAAGGAAATGATTTTAGAAAAAAATCCGGGTATTGAAAAAAAAATATTCATAATTCCCAATGGAATAGATTCTCGAAAATATTCCTTTTCAAATAAAAAACCCGGTTACAAAATTGCCTATTTGGGACGAATGCATTGGCATAAAGATCCCCTCTTTGCATTGCAGTGCTTTAATAATCTGTATCAAAAGAACAAGAAATATCAAATGTTTTTCGCAGGCAAATTTGTTGATCCGGTTATTGAGCAAAAGTTCTATTTTCTAATCGAACAGTTGGGTTTATCTAAGAATGTTTTTTATAATGGAGAAATCCAGAATAAAAACGTTGATGGTTGGCTAAGCGACAAATCGTATATCGTTTCCTCAAGTGTCATTGAGAGTCAAAACATCGCAGTAATGGAAGCAATGATAAAAGGTATTAAGCCATTAGTCTATAATTTTTTTGGAGCAGAAGGTATTTATAAAAAGAAATACCTATTCAACAGCCCCGAAGATTTTACAAAAGAAATTTTATATGGCGAATATGAATCCCAAGATTATCGGAAATTTGTTTTAGAAAGATATGATTTCATATCGCAATTTGAATTGATAAAAAAAATAATAATTCAGAATTTGAAAAAGAAACCTAAATCTATACCAAACAGCCATATAAATACAAAAAATAGTGATTTTGGGAAGAAAATTTATAACAAAGCCAAGAAGCACTGCCCTGCTCCTATTAAACTATTTGCAAAAAAAATTTTAAGAGGAAACAATGATTAAATTTTCAATTATTACTCCCACATACAACAGGTTTGATTCTGGCTATGTTCAGGAATGTATTGAAACTATTAAAAGGCGGAAAGGGGTCGGTTTTCCTATGAGCATATATTTGTTGATGATGGTTCAACGGATGGAACAAAAGAGTTCCTAACGGAATCCCTAAAAAAAGATCCGAATATTAGATACGTTTATCAGGAAAACAAAGGAACGGCTTCGGCTGTTAGAAATGGTATAGGTAAAGCTTCGGGGGATTTTGTAATTGTGATGGGCGATGACGACTTGCTACCTGAAAATAGCCTTTCTTTAAGGGCGGATTTTATTAAAAAAAATCCCGGGATTGATTGGTTTTATGGCAAGGGCGATTGGATTAATGAAAAGGGTGAAAAAATTGCGGTTGAATTTCAAAGTGAATACTTTGATAAATTTTTATATGAAAGAATGCTAATTCATAACCGAGTCCATGGGGGCACGCCGACAGTTAAAAGGGGACTATATCAAAAAGTTAGGTGGCCGGAATGGCTGAAAAGATCAGAGGATTATTTCGTATGGCTTGAGCTGCTTAGGCCGGAGAATAAATTTAAAGTTGGTTTCTTGGGTGAAGTAATTTATGTCTATAGGTGGCATCAAGATATGCATACTCTGGATTATCTTTATAACTCAGAAAAATTGCAAAAGAAAAAAGAGCTCAATAATCAAATCAAGGGTTTACATCCCGATAATTTATTATTTTTTGTAAACGAAATAGAAAAAGTCGAAAAAGAAAAAAATGAAATTTGGCGGGTTTTTCAGGAATCTCAGGAATTAACCCTGATAAAGGAAAGAGAGAAAGAGAACGAAATTGCCGGTCTGAAAAATGAATTACAAAGAATAACGACTTCTAGGGGCTGGCGCTTCATAGAGAAAATGAGAAAATATTATCGTCTTCGTAAAAATCCGATTATTCTAATTAAGCTAATTGTAAAAGGCATTGGTCGAAAAATTATTAATCCGCGATTAAGAAGAATTTTAAATCGACTTATTTATAATTATTTGACCAGAAAAATATATTTAAAGAATGAAGAGTGGGGGCATGAAAATCCTCTAATTAGCATTGTTATCCCATTCTATAGTGGTGCCGAGACTATAGGTGAAACTATCAATAGTGTATTAGGACAAACATTTCAGGATTTTGAATGCTTAATAGTAAATGCTTCAACTCAAGAAAAAAGCGTTAAAAAGTTAAATGAAATTAAGCATCCAAAAATACAAATTATCCATCAAGAAAATCAGGGGGTCGCCGTAGCTAGAAATACTGGAGTTGCTAAGGCGAGAGGTAAATATGTAATGTGCTTGGACGACGATGACATAATTGACCCAACATATATTGAAAAAGGTTTGTTGGCTTTAGAGTCGGATCCCAATTATGGTATTTTTACGGTTGACATGGAGGTATTTGGTGAAAGGAGCGGGATTTATCAATTCCCGGATTTTGACCCGTTACTTATTCGTGGTGTTGACAATCCTATTGTAACAGCTGCAATTTTTCGAAAAGTTGCTTGGGAACGCACTGGGGGCTATAAACAAGATATTGGTTATGAGGACTGGGAGTATTGGGTTAGTTTAGTAGAAAAAGGTTTTTGGCCGAAACACATTCCCGAAACCATTTTTCGGTACCGGACGGCCAATAAGTCAAGATTTAAGAAGGATTCAAAGAAACATTATGAAAACATTGACAACCTAAAAAAGCTGCATCCGCATTTTATTTCTGAAATTAAAAAAATCAAGAGAAAGCGATTATTCAAAAAATATTTAATAACTCAAGATAGCGCACTTGTTAATGTTTCTAGGTCTAAGCAATATGCGCCTCGTTCATCAAAAAAGGGCATACTTATCGCTATACCATGGATGACTTTTGGTGGCGCCGAAACTTTAATTTATAACTATTGTGGCCAAATTAAAGAGGACTTTGATATTTCTTTTGTAACCGGTCTTGAAAGTAAACATGAGTGGGAATATAAGTTTAAAGAAATTACTTCCAATATTTATCATCTTGCAAATTTGTTCGATGACAAGTCTTTGTATTTAGAATTTTTCTCGAATTATATTAAAACCAGAGATATTGATGTTTTACATATTATTCATAATAATTTTGTTTATGAGTTTTTGCCGGAATTAAAAAAACGGTTTCCCAAATTAAAAATTATTGTTACCTTGTTTAACGATTTTGCAGTTCATTTTAATGGGGCTTTAGATTGTAGTAAGTACATTGATGTTTTTACTTCCGATAACAATAAAGTCGTTAAGTCGCTTAAGGAAAAAATACCGAATACAAAAAAAAGGTTTTATGTTTTTCCCAATGCTACCGATTGCTATGGTGTTTTTAATCCGCAACTATTTAATCGGGAAGAGCAAAGGAAGAGTTTAAATGTTAGCGGGGATGATCTGGCGGTTTTCTTTATTGGTCGCCTGTCATCAGAAAAAAAACCTGACACATTTCTGGATGTCGCGGGCAATATTTTGAAGAAAGAGAAAAATATTAAATTTTTCATGATTGGTGATGGGCCAATGAAAGAAAGTTTACTAAAGAAGATATCTGAAATAAATGATCCCAACCTTACCTATTTAGGTTATCAGTCTCAGATACCAAAATATTTAAGCGCCGCAGATGTTTTTGTTTTGCCGTCTATTGTCGAGGGTTTTCCATTATCAATTGTCGAGGCAATGTCAATGCGAACAGTTGTTATTGCTTCGGATGTTGGAGCCATAAGTGACGTTATTGAAAGTGGAAAAGAAGGATTTGTGGTAACTCCGGCATCGGTTGAAGAAATAACCGAGAAAATTTTGCTTATCAATAAAGACAAAGAAATAATGGGCGCCATTAGTGATAGAGCCAGGGCCGCTGTTGAAGAAAAATATTCTACTGTTATACTGGGGAATAATTACAAGAGATTATACGAGGAAAAATGAGATATTTATTGGTTGGATCAAATGGGTTTATCGGAAAAAATGTTGCTAAATTGCTTCGAGAAGGCAACGAAGAAGTTTTTTTGGCCGACAGGGGAAATACTGATAGCGAAAATAATGTCTTTGTTGATTTGTTCGACAAAGAGTCAATTAAAAGGGTTATTTTAAAAGTAAAGCCCGATGTTGTTCTTAATTTGGCCGGTAGCGTAGAAAACACGGAGAAGGCACTAGGGATAAACCCCGTTTTTACTCGTAATCTTTTAGATGTTATTTTGGGGCTAAAAAATATGCCAATAAAAAAAATTATCATAACCGGTTCTGCCGGTGAATATGGCGAAGTTGCAGGTGTGGGTCCTGTTAACGAAGATACTCCTCTTTCCGGGCAAAGTTATTATGCCAAAAGTAAAATTATGGAGACATCGATTGCCAAGGATTATAAAGAAAAGTATAATTTACCAATAAATATTGTGCGTATTTTTAATCCGGTAGGTGCCGGAATGCATCCGCGTTTTTTAATCCCTAGTATTCTAAGACAAATAGAGGCAGTAAATCGAGATGAGAAAAATTATATAGAAATCAGTCGCCTTGATTCCGCCAGGGATTATATTAATATAAGAGATATCGCAAGGGCTATTATACTTATTGCTCAAAAGAAAAAAACTAAGTATTGTGTTTATAATTTAGGCTCGGGCGTTGCAACCTCTAATGGGGAATTAATAAGGCAGTCACTTCAATTGGAAAGCAGCAAGAAGAACATCGAGGTTAGACAAACAAGCGAAAATTCAGAAAACAGAGTTGCCGACCAGGCAGATATGTTTAGGCTCAAAAGCGAGTTTAGTTGGAATCCCGAAATTAGTTTAGAAGAAACCATAAAGGAGATTATCAGTGATCAAGCAAAACAGACACAAAATTAACCTACTTATTGTCGGTGCCGGTGAGGCTGGCCGATTAATCTCTGGCAATATTATAAAAGACTCTGACTCCTCTCTAAAAGTGGTGGGCTTTATTGATGATGATTCTAAAAAGATTGGGAAAAAAATAAACGGGGTTCCCGTTTTAGGTAAAGTTGAGGACTTAAAAAAGGTTGTTGATGATAATAACGTAAAAGAAATACTTATTGCTATTCCCTCAGGCAGAGGCGCGTCTATACGAAATATTGTAGAAAATTCTATTGAACTTGGGATTGTATATAAAATTCTTCCACGGAAATCGGAAGTTTTACTGCAGGACTTTGATAAAGATTATATCAAATATATCCGTAGGGTAGAGCCGGAGGATTTATTGGGCGGAACAATTTCGAAATCCGATCAGACGGAGGTGGAAAAATATGTGCAGGGGAAAACAATTTTAGTTACGGGAGCTGCCGGTTCCATAGGGTCGGAGCTTAGCCGTCAGCTTTCGGCTTATGACCCGAAAAAGATAATTTTTTATGATTGGTGGGAAAACGGTATGTTTGAACTTCAGAATCACCTAGTCAAAAATTATCCCAAACTGGATGCGGAGTTTATTATTGGCGACATTAAAGACAGAAAGAAGATTAATGCAGTTTTTGCATGTTTCAAGCCGGATTCGGTTTTTCACGCTGCCGCTTACAAACATGTGCCTCTTATGGAGATAAATGCTGTTGAGGCTATCAAAAATAATATCTTTGGAACTAAAAATGTGGCCGAACTTTCCATTAAACATGGTGTGAAAAAATTTGTGATGGTTTCAACTGATAAGGCCGTTAATCCTACCAATATAATGGGCGCCACTAAAAGAGCAGCAGAAAAAATTACTCATATATTTGGCGAAAGCCAACAGCACACCGTTTTTTGCGCTGTAAGATTCGGCAATGTTATTAATAGTAACGGCAGCGCTATCCCAATTTTTGAACAGCAAATCGAAGCCGGCGGGCCGGTTACAGTTACTCATCCGGAAATGACCAGATATTTTATGACCATTCCGGAAGCGGTTCATCTGATTTTGCAAGCATGGGTTATGGGAGAAAACAACGATCTCTTTGTGTTGGACATGGGAGAGCCAATCAAGATTTACGATCTGGCTCGGTTACTTATTGCCCTAAGGGGATATATTCCAGACGAAGAAATTGCTATTAAATTTATTGGTCTACGACCAGGGGAAAAGCTTTATGAAGAGATTTTGGTGGATGACGAGTCAACTTCTTCTACTAGAGTGGAGAAAATATTTAAGACCAAGAATTATCTAGATTTCAATAAGCTTGCATTTTTAACTAACCTTTCTTTGCTGGATGAATTGTCAGAGGAAGATGAGTTAAGCACAAAGGAAATTAAGAGCATGTTAAAAAAAATGGTATCAACTTATGCCCCAAGAGAAGACAAGTATGTCTGTGAAGTTAATTAAAGTATGCGGTATAGACATTGGCTGCTATACACCTGGTAGGCTTAGGGGGGAAATTGCGACCCCTCTAAGGGATGATTCTCAAAAATTTGTCGCTAAGATCAATAGCGAGTTTCTTTTAAGAAGCATAAAGGATTCGGAGTTTAGGGCGGTTTTAAGTAAGGCCCAAATCGCCGTTCCGGATGGGATGGGTGTTTTGTGGGCGGCGAAGTTTCTATCAATTCCAGTCTCTGAAAATAAGCCGATACGAATTATTCAGTCTGTTTGGCAGATGGTTTATAGCGGAGTGAGTTTAATTTTTTATCCTAAATATGTCAAAACCGTAATTCCAGAAAGAGTGGGCGGGGTTGATTTAATGCTTAGTATGCTTAAAACTTGCGCTAAAGAAAAAAAGAAAGTGTTTTTTCTGGGTGGAAGTAAAGGGGTAGCGGGCAAGGTAAAGGAAATAACTGAAGCTGAAATTGAAGGCTTAAATATTGCTGGTACATACGACGGCAAGGCAGAAAATGTAAGTGAAATAGTAAAAGTTGTGAATAATTCAAAGGCGGAGGTTTTGTTTGTGGCATTTGGTTCGCCTAAGCAGGAGTTTTGGATTCGGGATAATTTATCAAAATTAAAGACCGTTAAGGTGGCAGTTGGAGAGGGTGGTTCGCTAGAATTTATTGCCGGCAATTTTAAAAGGGCGCCGAAATGGATGCAAAAATTGGGGTTAGAATGGTTGTGGCGGTTATTTATGAACAAAAGTAAGTCCGATACCGGCTCCAGGCTTAAAAGAATTTGGCGGGCAGTACCGGTTTTTATTTATACAGTTGTCAAATATAAAATTAAAAATGGGCAGACAATTAATGAAAACAAAAAAGTACAAATTTAATATTATTGATTTAATCCTTGGTTCAATAATCATTTTATTTTTGGCCGTCATGGTTATTGGGAAGTTAGTGCCGAAAGAAGCAGATAGCGGTAAGTCGGTTTTAGTTACGGTCAGAATTCCTTATACAGATTCTTCGTCCGTTATTTATAATGAAGCGCGTAAGCTTGGAGATGTTTATTTTAACAGTACCCTAAAACCTGTTCGAGCTATGAAGGTGGAAAAATCAGTTGATAAATCAAGCCATCTGGAGGTTTTAGATATAACGATTATGGGAAGTGGTAGGATCGAAAATGATCGAATAGTTTTTAACGGCACCCGTATTTTAATTGGTCAAAAAGCGGAAATTCATGCAAATTATTTTGCCCAAGGTGTAATTAGCAATGTTCAATATGAAAATTAAAGAAACATTTAATAGCTCTTTTAGCGGATTTTTTTTAAGACTTTTATTCGCGGGCGATTATCGAATTTACTTAGACCAAACTTTTTTTGGTAGTCTTTTAGGAAAAATTTGCTCACCCTTTGTTAGCGAGATTGCACTTCTTTTTGCCGTCATTTTATTTTGGTATGAAGGTTTTTTGGGGCATTATTTCCCTTTTTTAAATCTTTTTCCGGTTGCTTCAATTTTACTCATCTTGTCTGTTATTTTTGCCGACAAAAGTAAAATTTTACTTAAAAAATACCATATTTGGTATCTCTTTTTTTTACTATTTAGCGGCATCTCCGGCTTAATGGCCGCTACCAGAGGGATAAATTACTTGCTGGTTGCTAATGGTTTTTTTCTATTTGCTCAGTTTGGTATTGCCATGATTGCCGCACAAGGAGTAAAAAATAAGAAGAAAATCCTGGCTTATTTAGTTTTTTTAAGCTTGCCATTTGTTTTAATGGGTATATTTCAGGCCCTTAGTCGCATGAAGACGGCATCAACATGGTTATCTCCCGGAGAAACGGGAATAGAGACCAGAGCCTTTAGTTTTTTTGGAAGTCCAAACGTAATGGGACTAGCGGCTGCCGTCATATTTTTGCTTTCAATATTTTTATATTTGGAAAATAGAAAGAAATTTCATTTGCTAATCATAGCCGTTTTAAACTTATTGGCGGTCTTTTTTAGTTTTTCCAGAACCGCCTGGCTGGGTCTTTTTACTGCTCTTTTTTTGGCTGCAATTATTAGGAGACGGTTTTTAATATATACTTTATTATTAGCCCCGATATTACTAATTATTCCTCAAATAAAAGATAGAGTTACAAGGGTTTTTATGCCGAGTTATTTACATGATGCAACGTTAGATGGAAGATTGTGGGCAATGATCAACGGATTTTACATCGCTAAAAAACACATTATATTTGGTACCGGACCGGGTACTTATGGGGGTCAGTTAGCCATTGGTCAAGCGAGCCCCGTTTATTTAGAAGGCGTTCAAAATGGTTATACGGCGCTTTATTATGCCGACAATCAATTTTTAGAAATTCTAGTTCAGGTTGGAATTCTTGGGCTTCTCGCGTTTTTTGGTTTTTTGCTTGCAATTTTTGTTAACTTATGGGGAAATATAAGGAGACAAAATAATATTTATTTAGGAGCTTTAAGTATATTTGTGTGTTTTTTGGTGGGAGCAATATTTTCGAATGTTTTGGAATTTGGTGCAGTTTCGGTGCCGGTGGCCATCATTTTAGGGAGCGCGCTCGATGAAAGCTAAAAAAGTTGGCATAATTTATAGCGGGGGGAAGTATTGGGGTGGAGTCGAGACTTATTTAAGTCTTCTTTTTGATCTTTATGACAAGGAAAAAGTGGAGCTTTGCCTAATTTCGCTTGGAAATTGGGAATTGTCAAAAAAATTACAAGAAAAAGAAGGTAAAGTTTTTGTGCTTTCCGGGAAGCGAATGCGGCTAAAAACTTTCGCCGAAATTACGCAACTTATCAAAAAAGAAAAAATCGATTTATTGGTATCGCAAGGGGTGGTTGCTAACTTTTATGCAAGGCTGTCTGCTTTTTTTTCTGGGGTGCCAAATTTAGTAACCGTTCATAGCGAGCTCGCCCAAGATTATAATAATGTATTTATAAAATACGCATATCTCTTTAGCGATATAGCTTTCAGTCCAATAACTAAAAAATATATTACCGTGTCGCACTTTTTAAAAAATAATCTTACAAAAAGAGGCATAAATAAGAAGAAAATTGATGTTATATATAACGGTGTCCAACTCTCGGGTCAAAAAGAAGACTTTCACTCGCCTAAACATGATAAAATTGTTATAGGTTCAATTGGCCGGCTTCATAAAGTAAAAGGGTACGATAATCTAATTGAAGCCGCTAATATCTTGGAGGATAAAAACCCGAATTTTAGGATTGTTATTTGGGGAGACGGACCGGAAAAAGAAAATTTAAATAAAAAAATAAAAGATTTTGAGATTGATCATCATGTTGAGCTTGCAGGTTTTGAGCCGGATTTAAATAAAATTCTTTCCCGGGTAGATGTCTATATTCAGCCGTCTTTGTCTGAAGGGTTCGGTTTAACTGTGGTTGAAGCAATGCTGGCGGGTAGGCCGGTTATTGTAACGCCTGCAGGTGCCTTAAAGGAAATTGTAAATAATGGCATTACCGGAATAATTTCTAAAAGTACCGAGCCAAAAGACTTGGCGGATTCGATTCTTAAAATGCTAGAAGACAAGGAACTAGGAAAGGAATTATCGGTTTGTGCCAGAAACTACGCTGTAAGGGAATTTGATCCGGAAAAGTGGGCTAATAAGACGATTAAAGCATATCTGGAGGTAACAAAATGAATATTACGCATGTTATTTTTTACCCGGGTCAGGGGGGTGCGGAACAATATATCTATTTGCAGACCAAGCATGCATTAAAAAATTGCCATCATGTAAATTTTGTACTGGGAAATGACGGGCCATTAGCCGCTAGAATAGAAGAGCTGGGCTGTCCTATTGACTATGTCAAAATGAGGTCGCCATTTGACTTAAGAGCTATCTTGGAGCTTAAAAAAATATTTCGAGAGACAAATACGGAAGTTGTTCATACCCATTTTTTACGGGAAAACTTTTTAGTGATTGTCGCTTGTCTATTTAGCAAAAAGAAGGTCTTTTCAACCGTGCATCGAATAGAAAAGAAAAATTTTATTCAAGAAAAGTTCAATAAAGGTTACAGTTTATTTTTAAACAAATTTATAGCTGTCTCCCCACTAGCCAAAGATCTTTTGTTAAAGGAAGGGATAAATGAGAAAAAAATAGAGTTAATACCAAATGGAGTAGAGATTGAACCCTTTTCTTCCGAAGAAGTTTTAAAGGAGTTAAAGATTGATAAAGATAGGAAAGTAATATCTTATGTGGGGCGGATGACGCACGAAAAGGGGCACGATATGCTGCTCAAAGCATTTAGTCGGCTGAAATTTAATAATGTTGTTCTTGTTTTGGTTGGAGACGGTGATCTTAGAAAAAATATCGAAAATGATATTAAAAAACTAAAATTAGAAGGTAGGGTAATTTTGACCGGCAACAGGGATAAGGGGTATGAAATTATCGGGTCTTCGGATCTTTATGTTCAGCCGTCAAAATTAGAGAATATGCCTTTAAGCGTAGAGGAGGCAATGCTTCTTGGAATACCAATTGTGGCTTCCAAAATAGCTGCACATGAGTTACTGTTGGAAGATGAGCGCTATGGGACTTTATTTACTGGCGAAGATGATTTGGTAGAAAAAATTACCTTTTGTCTTTTAAATCAAAAATTTGTATTAGAAAAGGTAAAGAAGGCTAAAGAGTATGCGGAAAATAATTTAACGGCAGAAAAAATGGGGCAAAAGACTTTGAGATTATATGAAACAGCTTAAGTTAAAAAATTTACGGAGGGATACTAGGATAGCTGTTTTATTGGTTTTTTTCTTATTTTTGGTATTACTTATAAGGGCAAATGCGGTATTGTCATTTACTAAAATCTTTTTAGAGCTACGGACAATTGACGGTGCTTTTACGATTGTTTATAAAGACGGAGAATCTGAATATAAGACGTCACTTGATGAGACTAGTTGTGATTTCTCCTCGTCAAAAAACTTGAACTATATTGACAGTAAGCGGCTGGCTTTTGTTCTTGCCGGTGAAGAATTTAATTATGAAAAAAGCGTTCATACAAAAGAGAATCCAACGGAATATTATTTGAAGGTAGAAAAAGACAACGAAATTTATGAATATTATTATACACCGGATAAATTGCCTCGTAATTTAGCAATAATTTCTGAAATTATGCTGTCGCCATGGCAAAAAGAACTAAAAAAATATAACTTTCAAGTCTAAACATAATAAAATATTTGTTTACAACTCTTGCGTCTTTGCGAGCGGAGCGAAGCAATCTCCCTATATTTGAAATGAGATTGCCGCACTCCTTCCAGTCGTTCGCAATGACGATCGTGGACAATTACATAAAAAAGTCTTTACAATGTGTGCTTTTTTTGGTAAATTTATTTATGCATTAAAAAGTCTAAAAGTTTATGAGGAATTTTCTCACAACTAAAGGAGCGGCAAATTAGATAAAGGTTATACCTCTTTCTTACAGTGGCCGCTCTAGAAGCGGCTTTTTTAATGCTTGCCCGCTCGAAGCCTTAAAAGGCGAAGACGGGTCAATCGAACCTTGATAACTAAAGAACAGAATGCATCTAAACTAAAATTGCAATTTTAAATATGGTCAGTATTTGAGTGACTTTAAATACTGGTCTTTCAAAAATCAAGTCAAGTAAGGGCACAAGGTGGATGACTTGGCGTAAGAGGCCGAAGAAGGACGTAGTAGCCTGCGATAAGCGTCGGTGAGCTGGCAAACAAGCTCTGACCCGGCGATTTCCGAATGGGGAAACCCAACGAGAGTCATGTCTCGTTACTCCTATCTGAATATATAGGATAGGTAGAGGGCACCTGGGGAACTGAAACATCTAAGTACCCAGAGGAATAGACATCAACCGAGATTCCGTTAGTAGCGGCGAGCGAACGCGGATCAGCCTAAACCTTTTTAATGTTAAAGCTTACAGGCGTTGTTAAAAGGGTGTTGTGAGGTAATTGTCCATTCTTTGTAGTTAGTTAAGCAGTTAAAAAGTTAATTAGTTAACTAGGCGACTAATAAACTAGCTACAGGGAATTACCAAAAGCTGTAACTTTTGGGTAAGGTAAAAAACTAAGAAATTTAATGGAAGGAATCTGGAAAGAACCGCCATAGAGGGTGATAGCCCCGTACATGAAAAATTTCTTGGCCTTATACGATTATACTCAAGTACCACGGGACACGAGGAATCCTGTGGGAATCTGGGAGGACCACCTTCCAAGGCTAAATACCTCTTATGACCGATAGTGAACAAGTACCGTGAGGGAAAGTTGAAAAGAACCCCTGTTAGGGGAGTGAAATAGAACCTGAAACCATGTGCCTACAAAGAGTCGGAGCATCTGAATAGCGGATGTGACGGCGTGCTTTTTGCAGAACGAACCAACGAGTTAATGGCTGTTGCAAGGTTAAGTTGTTATACAACATAGCCGAAGTGAAAGCGAGCCCTAATAGGGCGATTTAAGTAGCAGTCATTAGACCCGAAACCGGGCGACCTAACCATGGGCAGGCTGAAGCGGCGGTAAGACGTCGTGGAGGGCCGAACCCACGTCAGTTACAAATGGCGGGGATGACCTGTGGTTAGCGGAGAATGTAAATTACCTTCCGGGGGTAGAGCACTGAATCGGTTTGGGGCCTTTAAAGGTACCCAGCCGAAATAAACTCCGAATACCGGAAGCAATTATTGCAGGAGTCAGAATGTGGGGGCTAAGCTCCATGTTCAAAAGGGAAACAACCCAGATCGCCAGCTAAGGTCCCTAAATCTATACTAAGTGGAAAACGATGTGAAGTCGCACAGACAACCAGGATGTTGGCTTAGAAGCAGCCATCATTTAAAAAGTGCGTAATAGCTTACTGGTCAATTGTGATTTCGCGCGGAAAATATAACGGGGCTTAAGTATAGTACCGAAGCTGCGGATTTCGATGCTTTGCATCGGGAATGTCTAATTAACCTAATTGATCTAATAAAGTTCCAATTGTTAAATAAATTTTCAATTTACAATTCTCAATTTTCATTGAATTTTCAATGACTTAATTAAAGAATTAGAAATTGATTAATTGGGATTTGATTAGAAATTAGAAATTGAAAATTAGAAATTCCGATGCAGAGCATCGGAGTGGTAGGAGAGCGTTCCTGTCTGGTGTGAAGCTAGATCGTAAGGTCTGGTGGACTGGCAGGAAGTGAGAATGTTGGTATGAGTAGCTATAAAGGACGTGAAAACCGTCCTCACCGTAAGTCCAAGGTTTCCAGGGCAACGTCGATCGACCCTGGGTTAGTCGGGCCTAAGCCGAGGCAAGTAGCGTAGGCGATGGACAGCAGGTTGATATTCCTGCACCGGTGTTATTGTTCCTTAAGCTGACGCTGGATGGTAGTCAGAGCGCACTTTTGGCTATGTGCGTCCAAGTGTCTAGTCCCTTCGGGGGTGAAGCACGAGTGAAAGCCTGGGTAAATCCGGGTGATTCTGGTGAGCCAAACAGACAAGAAAAGGCTTAAATTAATAGATAACGCCGACCGTACCGCAAACCGACACAGGTAGACGGGTAGAGTATACCAAGGTGTTTCGGGAGAACCCTCTTT
>LBVV01000011.1 GCA_000993275.1 candidate division CPR2 bacterium GW2011_GWC2_39_10
TTGCGAGTGAAACGAAGCAATCTCCTCTGCTTGAAACAAGATTGCCGCACTCTCCGGCGGCTGCCGGATCGTTCGCAATGACGATTGTGAGCAGTTACTCCCGTTTGTCTTGTTTTTCTTAACTATTTGTGTTATAATATTTAATCAAGCTATGGATCTGGAATGAAATTTAACAACAGAAGGAGTGGTGAAGGTGAAAGCGACAATTATTGGATACAAGGGCGGCTACTTAAACGGCATGGAAATTTCCGATGATTTGTCAAAAATCTTTGTTGCTCAAAAGTTAATTGACGGTAAAAAACAAATCCAGCAAACAGGCATAGATCTTAGAGTAAAAGCAATTACCAAAACTTGGAGCCAAATAGACATCCGTCCGCCGGAAATTCCTTTTAACAAAGAGGGCTGGGTTTTTCTACCGGCGGGATCTTATTGGTTTGAATTTCATGAACAATTAAAGAATCCGGATTACGTGTTAGAACTACATCCCAGAAGTACCTTAATGAGAGCAGGTTTAACTGTGGCAATTGGTACAGGAAAACTTATATTGGCTGATGATATTTTTCGGGGTGCTGGTATCAGGGTTTTAAACCCATATGGTTTTTGGTTGGAACAAGAATCGCGTGTTTCTCAGGCCTTGTTAAGATCAGAATCAAGGGTATTTTTTACACCTCATAACCTGATCGGCATTTCAAGGCCCCTTACGGTAGACAAGATATTTGTTTATAAAAAACCAGGGCGGTTGGGGGTTAATAAATACGATTGCGATATCGATGTAGTGTCGGAAATCGAGGATTCGATTGTTTTAAATCCTGGCGAATGCTGTTTTTTAAGGTTTAAAGAAACCATTGCCGTTGGTAGAGACGAAGTCGTGGTAACATGCAATGATTTTATCAGGCATTCTCTTTATGCCATGGGGGCAATTGCCGATCCGGGATATATGGGGAAGCTTCATGCCAACATTCAGCACGCTTCAATTTCCTTTCCGAATTCTTATAGGATCTCAATAGGTGATAAAATATTGCGTCTTAAGAAGTTCAGGATTACACCCGTACCTAAAGAAAAGCTTTACAACGGATCCTACAAAGGACTTGGTTTAGAAAAAGGTGCCAAAACAGGTGACGAAGTGGAATGGGATCTATAAAGAATGATGCCAAACGGGCAATGAATTGTTTTTCATTGCCCGTTTTTATTATTTCAGTATATAATCTGTCTATGTTTAAAAATTTTTTCAAATTAGTGAATGAGGAAGATATTAGCAATCCCGAAATTGCTAATAATAGAATTAAAATAACGCTTGGGACTAGCTTTGTTATGGTCGTAATAACTGCAATTTCTCTTTATTTAAATTATAAAGAGGCTTCCAATGATCCCTTTGCTATATTTATAATTTACAATATTATGGGCGATCCCATGAAAATGGTTTTCTATTTAGCGTTGATGGTTTTTATTCTTTACTTTATAAAGTACTTGAAGATTATGGGAAAGTTAAGCAACAACTCTGAAAATGTAATCACTAAGTTGACAAAATACATTGGAAATAAAAAATTTGGTGGGATAAGAGGCGTGAAATACGGAGAAATCTTAAATGCCCCAAAAGTTACTGAAAATTTAAACCAAAAACCCGCTTGGTTCAGGGCATTAAATTATTTTGTTACGATTGCAATTTTTACGTTCTTTTTATTGCTTGTAATATTTTTTGTTTTTGCATTAGTTGTGCTTTAGTTAAATTATATTCTATTCCTATCATCTTTTATCATTCAAGATGCAATCGGGTATCTAGAGATTTCGGGAAGATTTAAGCATAAGATTTAAGAATAATTAATTGACGCCTAATCACTCCCATGGTATTATATTTCAACTGTAATGGTAACGTCCTTTAACTTAAGGGTAGGTGATATATTTATGTAGCAAACGTTTTTTTTCATTGCAACAGTATTGTCCATCCGCAAACCTTAGGAGGTGCTATGCATGCCAATGTCAAAGGATTTTGAGGATCGATTATTCCCGATCCTTCAAAACATGGTTGAGCAACCAGGATTTGAAACACCATTTCACATTTACGACGAGGTCGGAATACGCAAAACCTGTCAACAGTTGAAGCGCAATTTTGCTAACGTCCACGGGTTTCAAGAGTTTTTTGCAGTCAAGGCCAACCCAAATCCCGCCATACTTAAGATAATGATGGATGAAGGTTTTGGTTTCGACTGCAGTTCTGTCCCCGAACTGTATTTGGCAACTCAGGTTGGTGCAAAAGGTAAACAAATCATGTTTACTTCAAACAACACTTCGATTTCGGAGCTTCTCGTAGCCCAGAAATACAACTGCATCATCAACTACGATGACATCAGTATGATCAAAAAGGGAGGGCTAAGAGACCTTTTCTGTTGCCGCTATAACCCGGGACCGCGTCGTGATGGCAATGAGATCATCGGCAAGCCGGAAGAATCAAAATACGGTATTCCGCATAAGGATATCGTGTTGGCATACCAGCTGGCTCATTTTGAAGGCGCAAAACGCTTTGGACTGCATACAATGATATGCTCTAACATGCGCTCTAGGGGCTACCTTGAAGAGACAGTAGAGATGCTTCTAGGATTGATCGAGGAGATTTCCGGCGCCACAGGCGGCATACTGTTTGAGTTCATAAACATGGGCGGAGGGCTTGGAATTCCTTATAGACCAGGAGAATCTTACCTAATGATCCCCCAGATGGCCAAGAAGATCGAGGCGCTACTTGCAAACTTTAAATCTCGGAATGGTTACACACCAAAGCTTTTTATGGAAAGCGGCAGATACATGACTGGACCACATGGCGTCTTAGTGACTACGGTAATAAACCGCATGTCTAAATATCGCCAATATATCGGCATCGATGCCAGCATGTCAGCACTGATGCGGCCTGCTATTTACGGCGCCTATCATCATATAACTGTTCCCGGCAAATGCATCCTAACAGACATTGAGAAGGAAAAGGTGGATGTAGTCGGCTCTCTCTGCGAGAACAACGATAAGTTTGCCATCCAACGAGAGTTACCGGTTACTGAAATTGGCGATCTTCTTGTCATCCACGATACGGGCGCTCACGGATATGCAATGGGATTTAACTACAACGGTCGACTAAGACCTAAGGAGTTGCTGCTACGAGAAGACGGAAGTGTCGAATTAATCCGACGAAACGAAAGGATAGACGATTACCTCGCAACACTAAATTTCACGCGGCAGATATTTACACCGAAAAAAATGGAGGCGATAACATAGATTAATAACCGCAATCAACCATGATAAATAAATCAGATAAAGAAACGAGGTGCATTCGTTTGAAAGTTCAAACAGATTTACGAAGCAGGTTGCCAAAAGGGGGAGTCAATCTATTTCAAGGCATTAAGGCAAAAAAAGCTGAAGCAGAAGCAAGAGGTATTTTGGTCGTTAACTTATCAATCGGTCAACCAAAAGGGCCGGCTTTAATGACAGCCAGGGTGGCAGCGTCCCAAGCAGTAATGAGTGGCGATGAGTCGATGCATGAATATCAAGACAATGGAAGTCCCGGCGTCTCAGACTTCGCTCTCAAATTTGTAATGAAGCAGGTTGAAACTGCGTTTGTCTCCAAGACAATTGATTTTGTACCAACGCCCGGCACAAAACCTATGCTCGGTCTAATTCCTCAGGCATGCGGGGCAATTGATGGCAAAAAAATCACGGTAGCCACAACTACCAGTCCCGGATACCCGACCCCAAAGGACCAATGCCTTTATCAGGGAATCGAGCATTACGCATTGCCCACAAATAGCGCTAACAAATTCCTCTTTAGTCCGAAGGATATCCGCCCGGGAACCGATTTATTGATGATAAATTATCCACACAATCCAAGCGGACAGGTTGCCTCGCAAAAATGGCTAAGGGAGGTTTGTCGGTATTGCGCCGAAAACGGTATCCGCATTTTTAATGACGCGGCGTACATCGGATTGTCTCATACCAAAGACAGCTGTGCGCTTATTGAAGTGGCACAAGAATTCAACAACCTTTCCTATTCCGAAGCATTCTCCGCCTCCAAGATCGGTAATTTCACCGGCTGGAGAATAGGCGCAATCGCCGGTTCTTGGGATTTCATCCAAGATATCAAAACCATAAAGGGCAACACCGATAGCGGTTTTGCCGCTTTTGCTGCAGCTGGCATTTTAAATGCGCTGCAAATCGAGAGAGGTACGATCCAACATCTTCGCGAAAGCTATGCCAATCGGCTAAAACTGCTCATAGAAATTCTTACTGGGCATGAAATGAGATTGGCAGTTGAGCCAAAAGCTGGTTTCTTCGCCCTTTTCGAAGTGCCCAAAATGGCCTTTGGTCTGAGTATAAGAGACGCTGAAGAGTTCAATTTATTGATGATCGAAAAGACCGGCATCGTAGGCGTTCATTTTCACCCGTATATACGATACGCTGTGGTTGAAAACATCGACAACATGAATACAATCAAAGCTATAGCAAGCGGCTTTAAAATGGCTAACGTTTCATACTAGGCACTACGCCTGAAACATAGACATTTTAGACCCCAACAAACTGCCTAGTGGCGACAATTAACGTTGCCACTAGGTTCCTCCCAAGAAAATCAAAAATTGGTTTTTTTAGGAGGAAAAATGACCGTAACTGCTCACAATCGTCATTGCGAACGATCCGGCAGCCGCCGGAGAGTGCGGCAATCTTGTTTCAAGCAGAGGAGATTGCTTCGTTTCACTCGCAAACTTATAATATTGGAGTCATTTTTATTTTATATGAATTTTAGCTAGACAGTAAAAAGGCCTTAATTTAATTAATTAAGGCCTGACAGTCTAGTCGAAACTATTTTTTTCTCTCAAATGTCTTTATCCCGTTTTCCCCGTGTTTTTCGTCATCGTCACTTATTATTTTTTCCCTACTTTGGGAGGCTTCAAACGGAACAAATGGAGATGACATAATTACATCATCGTTTTTAAGTAAATAAACTCTTTTTTCCGTCATTCTGTCGGGATAACCCAACATAACAAAGTATGTTTCTTGTTCAACGACAAAATGAATGTGACTGTCGCCTACATATAACTTTTGCCCCATTTTTGTGAGTTGCAGCTTTGTTAGCGGCCAATCTATTTCGCCGTGGTCGATCTCTGCTCCTTTAACACGCAAAGCATACGTTATTTTGTCCATGACTACCCCCTTGTTAAAGAACTTTCCAAACCGATTATTACATTAAAGCGAAAAAATATAAAAAAGCATTGTAAAGAAACACCAAAGATATATTTCCCCCCGTTTATTGCTCTCGGTATAAACATGCCTTCCCGCTAAGCCATGATATATATTGTTCGACTCCTCTAAAGAGGGTGGAGAACTTGAAACTCTGATAATTCTCGATTACGTTTCACTTCGCTCGTCATGCGACCCGTATGGGAAGGGTAATTGCGATCATTTTATGCAAAGTGTGAAATGCGTGTTTAAGATAATGTTTGGCTAAATGCCTAAAGAAATTGCTGTTTAAGCGAATAAAATAAGGTAAAGAAAAGGAGGTTTTATGTGTCCGTTTTGCCCGCATAGTTATGAATTAGGTTTTGGATCGCAGGTTTTTTGGGTAGGAGCCGTACTAAGCATTCTTTTTTGGATGGCGATTATATATTTTATTTATTGGCTTATAAAGCAAGTCGGTTGGTTGGAAAAACCCGAAGAAAAGGGAAAAAGCAACGCCTTAAGGATTCTTGACGAGCGTTTTGCCAAAGGGGAGATCGATAAACAGGAATATGAGGAAAGAAAAAAAGAACTACAAAAATGATTGATAGCAACAACCAAGCGGGTAAGGACTTAAATGATTCATCTTTATTAAATCAAAACCTTAACATTTTTGAGACGACCGTCTCATAAGTGTTAAGTATGAGTTTTGAAAAGGTGAAGATAAAATTAAAGATTTTGATGAAATTGATGGCTAGATCAACCTAAAAATCAGCACTAAGCGTCAATAAACAAAGCAAAATCTTCTTATTTGGAGACGCTACTTCTATTAAGTGCTTGCTTAATTTTCGGAGTTCTCAGCTTCGGTTTCTCGACCCTTGCCCAACACAAGCTTAAAGAAAGCCGTTAAAAAACGGAGGATTTTATCCAAAGATCCTTCCTTGCCCTCTTTTTCTGCCATTTCTTGAATTTCCTCTTTGTTTCCGGCAATAAGGAGCTGCATTAATTCTTTGTTTTGCAAAGCTTGGACTTCGAAAAATAGCGAAAAAGCCTCAACCATTTCCTGTTTTAACTCGTTATTTAGAGAATTAATTTGTTCAACCAAACTTTCCGGTAAAATTTTACTTAAAATTTCCTCAACTTGTTCGGGGGTAAGCTTTTCAATTTGCTCTACCCGTCCCACTTGTTCTTCTTCTTTTTTTTGACCTAAGGATTCTCGTAATTGATCAATTTCTGATTGATCTTCGGGGCTTATGTTTGACCTCTCCATCTTAGAATTTGGGGCATAAGACTCTTCTCTTTCCTCTGTGACATTGTCTGATTTTTCCTCGGTCTTTTCCCCGGCTAAGACTTCTTCCTGTTTTAAATTCTCAACTTTAGTCTCTACCAAGTCCTTTAAAGATTCGGGTTGTTGGACTTGAGGAAAAGAAGATTCCGGGCTCTCGCCGCCAAAAGAAATATTTTCACCCATCAAAGACTCCTTTATTAAAATTCGCTTAGTGAAATTATAATAGCATAATTAACTGAACTTACGCAAACCTACCACACCTCCCAAACCACCCCAAGTGGCTAAAATCCCTTTTTCTTCTGTCTGCGTATCTACAAATACGCTTCCAGTAGAGAAAAGAGATTTTATCTCACTTGTTTTCGGTTTGGATAGATGCGCTATTTTGCGTAAGTCCAGTAAAAGAAAAAAAACATGCCATTTCAATTTATTAATCCATGCTTTTGCACCGTGTAATTTTTAGATGACTTTAGTATTATTTGCAAATGATAGAAATATCGATCCCAATTAACAAGCAGCAACTTAAGGGAAATTTAGTTGTACCGGAAGACGCTAAAGCGATAATTTTGTTTGCTCATGGCAGTGGAAGCAGCCGGTTTAGTCCTAGAAACCAATATGTTGCAACGGTGCTAAATAATGCCGGTTTGGCAACGCTTCTTTTTGACCTCTTAACTGAAAGCGAAGAGCAAGTTGATGAAATAACCGGGGTGCTTAGGTTTGATATTGAATTATTAGCTTATCGGCTTATTAAGGCTACTCAGTGGGTACTAAAAACCCCCGAACTAAAAGATTTAAAGATCGGTTATTTTGGGGCCAGCACCGGCGCGGCTGCAACTTTAATTGCAGCCAATGCTAACCCGAAATGGGTCTATGCCATTGTCTCCAGGGGTGGCCGGCCAGACCTAGCCAAGGATGCACTGCCGAGAGTCATTACTCCAACTTTGCTCATAGTAGGGGATCTAGACACTGAGGTTATAGAATTAAACAGAGAGGCCATGAGTCATATGTCTCCTAAAACTGAAAAGTATATGGAGCTGGTGCCGGGAGCTACGCATCTTTTTGAAGAATCCGGAGCATTGGAAGAAGTAGCTTCTAAAGCCAAGGATTGGTTCCTGCAACATCTTTAAAAAAACTTAATTTTGCATATCACTTTTTCGCTAAATTTAGAAAATGCCATAATCCAATTTATATTTGTTTCGATAAACTAAACTTGAAAATAAAATTTATGAAGGAGGTGAATTTATGGACATAATTAGATGGAGTCCGCTAAGCGAGATTGACGAATTTTTTGAAGAGGCTTTTAGGCCGGCTTTGCCAAGGAAAATGGCACCGGCAATGGATGTTTTAGAGACAGATAGCGATATTGTCGTTATAACCTCTGTTGCTGGAGTTAAGCCGGAAGACATCGATATTACAGTCGGCGACGACTATGTTGAGGTTATGGGAGAAAGAAGAGAAAAAGAGGAGGAGAAAAAAGCAAACATTTATAGACGGGAAATTTCTTATGGATCTTTTTATCGCATGACAAAACTACCTAAAAAAGTTGATAGGGAAAAAGCCGACTCGGAATTTGAAAACGGTATCCTAACCGTAACTATGCCTAAATTAGAAGGAGCAAAGCCGGAGGTTAAAACAATCAAGCCAAGAGTAAAATAGTTTTCTAAAAAGGGTTAGACCCTTTTAGGTAAAGCGGTTGTTTTAAAAGGCGGTTTACTGGACTTACGCAAACCTACCACACCTCCCAAACCACCCCAAGTGGCTAAAATCCCTTTTTCTCCTGTCAGCGTATCTACGGATATGCTTCCAGTAGAGAAAAGAGATTTTATCTCACTTGGTTCTGGCTTGGATAGATGCGTTATTTTGCGTAAGTCCAGTTTACTATTTTGCGCCTTGAAAAATAGCATTCCCTTTGTAGAAGTAGTACAGTATTATTGATGCAGAAGGAGGGTTAATGGCACAGAAAAAAAGTTATTCAAAAAAAAGACCGTCGTCAAGGCCGCGGCCGAAATCTAGTTCGAGAAAGAAGTCGTCCTATAAAGGAAAGAAGAAGTCTTCTTCATCTTGTTTGGTGTTTGGGCTAGCGCTGCTTTCGCCAATTATTTTGTATTTGGCCATGTAAGGAGGTTTTTATATTCTTAAGTCGCTACCCTTAATTATTTCGACTACAATGCCCTGAACTGCTAGGTTGTCTTTGACTATTATTGGTTTATGGTCCGGGTTGGTGGATTTGGGAAGTAGGACGGCATAACCGTTGCCAAGTTTATAAAACTTAACGGTTGCTTCGTCGCCTATAAGCGCCAAAACCTTATCTCCCGGGTTAGCTGTGCTTCTGGATTCTATAAGAAGCAGATCTCCGTCGTCAATGCCGGCTTCGTTCATGGAGTCGCCCTGAGCTTTAAGAAAAAAATATTTTTTAAACTGATTTTTGAAGAAATTTTTCTGCACCGGAATATATCCCTCTATGTTTGCTTCGGCAAACATAGGCATGCCGCAGGAAACAGAGCCAATTAACGGAATGTTTACGGTTTCTTCATCTTTGGTTTTCAATTTAACCCCCCTCTTTTTATTTTCTTCTATTTCTAAATAACCTTTCTCTTTTAAGGCCAATAAATACTGACGAACAGAATTGAAATATTTAATTCCCAGCCCCTCAGCAATTTGTTCGTAAGTAGGCATTTCATTAAACTGCCTTTCATAGTCTTTCATAAAGTTAAGGACGCGTTGTTGTTTTGAAGTAAGTAAATTTTTCATATATTAATAATAACAACCGATATGTATAGAGTCAAGTAAAATATGTAAAAAAGGACTGCTTAAAGCAGTCCTTTTGTTTTCACGCCTAGGTTTATTGGGTGAAGCACAAGCTTCTTAAAAAGTTCTTGATCAACTGCATATAATTCAACCCAAAAAGTGGTTTTGTTTGCCTCCATGAATTTTAAGACCATTTCATAGTCATTTTTATTATTAATGACAAAGCCGTATCGAACCAAATTTGAATCTTCAAAAACCGCTACCAGTTTGTCCGTTTCTTCGCTTGGAGCTATAAACTCGTACGTTCTAAGAAACGGTATTTTTCGACCGCACAAAATGACAGTTTCTTCATCAAAATAGGCATAATCATTTTTTTCAAAATAGAAGAAAAGCGAAGACTGAGTTTTTAGCACATCTTCTTCCAAACAGGCTTTTTCAGGATAGTAACTCCAACGCATACCTTCTTTGCGGGCAAGCAGAATATGGTACAGCTCCAAGTCTGATGCTCTAAAGCTTTCGCCGCGTTTGGCCGTTACAACTACTTGCTCTAACCCCTTTTCGTACAGCCTGTATACCAGTTCAAAGCCTAGCTTTTCGCCTTCTCTGGCAGAATGTGTTCCGGGAACAAATATTGAATTACCTTTGGGCTTGCGGCCGTTTAGCAGAATATATTTTCGCAGATATTCGTTTGGTTCTTTTATGCCGATTTCTTTGAAGATTTCAAAAGTTTCCGGCACCAAGATAAAGCTACTTTTGTTAGCGTTCAACATAACGTGCTTGGTCAGATCAATGGCAGGTAAGGCATTCACGCTTATCAGCTCCTTTAAATTTTTAAGTTGCCTTTTCGGGCATTATAATTAAAATTATTCAGTTATGCAATGAGTAATTCGAGCGCTTTATTTTTATTTTTAAAACAAAGTGCTATTATATATTCATGCAAAAAAGCAAACGTTTTTTAGTTTTTAAATACTTACTTTTACTTATCTTGTTGTCCGTTGGCTTATTTTTAGTGGTTATTTTAGAACAAAAGATTGCTCTTGGGATTAATGTTAGTCAATGTAAAAAGGGAGACTTAAAAAGCTGTAATAATGCGGTTCAAATAGGAATTAAGAGGGACAGAAGCAGCGTCGATAATACAATAAACTTAAGAAGCGAGATTTTAGATAGGAAGCTTAAGGAAAATCCGCAAGAAATTTTAGACAATCAGTTGTTAGGCGAAAAGTTAAATTTAAAAAGTGAAAAAATGGAAAAAAAACAGACCGTAGAAGGCGATTTAGTTTTGGCTCATTTTGACGAGAAAATAGGAGAAAAAAGCCGAGAAGAGTATCACTTTATAGAAAAGGGTAAAAAGAAAAAATGGAACGTCTATTTCGGCAAGAAAGATAAAAAAGTATATGCCAGGCAAAATTTAAGACTGGAGGTTTTGACGTACGGCAATAACCTGGTATTGGAATCTACCGGCCAAATTGCACAGGCTGAGGATAGAAAAATTGGGCCAAACGGGGCTATAAATACTTTGGTGATCATGTTTAATTTTTCCAATAATACAAGTCAACCGTTTACAACGTCTACAATTAATCAAAATATTTTTGGTACCGGCAGTTCGGCAACAAAATATTTTGAGGAAGTGTCCTATAATAAAACCTCTGTAGTCGGAGACGTGAAAGGGTGGTACACCATACCGGATACCGATGCTTCATGCGATTATTTATCATGGGCATATGACGCTGATGATGCGGCCATAGCAGATGGCGTAAATGTCAATGCTTACGATAACTGGGTTTATGTTTTCCCCTATACCGCTAGTTGCGGATGGGCGGGATTGGCATATCTGGGAAGTTACGGAATGTGGAGCAACGGATACTCCGATGTTGAACTGTTTACGCATGAAATAGGCCACAATTACGGAGCAGAACATGCGTCCTATAGGGATTGTGGAACCAAAACAATAGATGTTTACTCTAGTTGTTCTACCAGCGAATATGGTGATATCTATGACACTATGGGCTATTGGAATCCTTATCATTTTAATATTCCTCATAAGCTGGAGGTGGGCTGGCTTCCCAACGCGCGAATTCAAACCGCAACGGTAAACGGAAATTATACTATCAGGCAACTCGAAAACGAAAGCAGCGCTTATCAGGCGGTTAAAATTTTAAAGGCTGATACGGGGGAATATTATTATTTCGAATATAGGAAGGCTACCGGTTGGGATCTGGGTCTTCCGGCCGGAGTAACTAGAGGCTCTATTGCGCATGTTTATTCTGAATACGGCGGCAACAGTTATCTTTTGGACATGACTCCCCAAGACGGTTGGTCCGACGTTGCCCTTAGCGACGGCAACTCATTTGCCGATACAATTAACAATATAACCGTAACTCAAGTAAGTCATGATGCGGAAACAGTAACATTAAATGTTCAGTTTGGGTCAACCCATACAATTACCGCCACCGCCGGTGCAAACGGCAGTATTTCGCCAAGCGGCAATGTTGAAGTAGGGCATAGTCAAGATATTATGTTTACAATTACTCCGAATAGCGGGTATAAAATTGATGACGTTTTAGTTGATGGATCATCTGCGGGCATAGTTGCTAACCATACATTCAACAACGTTGTGGCAACTCATACTATTTCCGCCTCTTTTGTTGAATTGTCAACGCCCTTAGATCATTTTTCCGGCAATATTTCCGGAACGAAAACGGCCGGACAGGCGTTTAATTTTACTTTATCGGCATATAATGCTTCGAATTCATTGATAAGTGATTACGGGGGTCTGGTGAATTTTACGTCAAGCGACAGTTTAAGCACTTTGCCGTCAGATGATGGCGCGGGATGGACGAACGGCCAGAAAAACTTTTCGTTAACTTTAAGGACGGCAGGCGATGTGAGTTTTGAAGCTCGAGACATAGCTACAAATATTTTTTATGGAATTAACATAACTGTTCAGCATGGTAATTTATTCGATGTTCGAATAACCGCCTTAGATAACACATCCATTACGGCAGGCCAAGCGGTACGCTTTTCGGCAGTAGGCGTAGATAGTTTTTATAATGAAATACCGGAAGCGGCAATTACATGGGTTGTCGCCGATGCCGATGGAGTATTTAGAAAAACACAGAAAGGAACTCACTTTGTTTATGCCTGTAGCGGGGCGGTTTGCAGTTCGTTGCACTTAGGAGTAACAGTTAAACCGGACGTCATTAATACTATTTCAATTACTACAAATAAGGCACGTCTAATGGCGATTTCGGCTAACAAAATTATAATTACCATTAAAGCAACAGACCAATATAACAATGGCATAGATAGCATCGCCTATAGCGTTACCGGCAAAAGGTCTCAGGATTCCTTGTTGGTGGGGACAAACACTTATGCGGGTACAGAAACTACCAATGCTGCCGGCGAACTAGTGTTAAATTTAAAATCCACTTTGGTGGGAACAATTAGTCTATTGGCGCAAAATGGCTTGGTTTCCTCAACTAAAACCATAAGTGTTGTAAAGGCGGGCGACATAAACGGTGACGGCAATATAAATGGGTTAGATGCATCGCTACTGGTTAATAGCTGGGAAAAGTTAACCAGTCTTATGTCTGATATAAATTGCGATTCAATTGTAAATGGCTTGGATGCCTCATTATTAGTAATTAATTGGAGTGGTTGATGATAAAAAAGAAAATTATTAGTATAATTGTTACATTTTTTGCGATGATGTCGTTATTTAACTTCGCTCCGGTTTATGCGGCAAATTCCAGTTTGATATTATCTCCCAGTGGAACTTATGTTGTGGGCAATACTTTTAGCGTCGGTTTTGGGGTTCAGTCAGCCGTTTCAGTAGATACTATTAAGCTATGTCTTAACTATGATGCAAGTTTAATAACTTTAACTAGTAGCAGCTATATAAGACAGCCTATATTAGATTTACCCAATGGTGGTTGTATTTTTTATGCTGCTTTTAATCCTGGTTTTACAAGTGGAACTTTGGCCACCTTAAACTTTAGGGCTAATAGTGCTGGTAGTACAAATATAAGTATTACTGGTAGCTCCTTAGCTATTTCTGCCGGAGGGTATACAACCATAACCAATCTCGGGAGTGTTAATATTACGGTAAATAATCCTCCTGTTGTTACGGTTGCGCCTTCCAAGCCTTATGCGCCTGCAGTTTATTCATCGAGTCATCCGGATGAAACGAAATGGTATAAGGAAAAAAACGTTAAATTAAGTTGGGCAAAAGCGGGCGGTGTAACTGATTTTAGTTATTCATGGGATTCAAATGCCGGTACGGTACCTGACGAGGCTACAGAAGGATCTGCGGTAACCAAGGAATATCAGAGTGTTGCTGATGGCACTCATTATTTTCATATTAAAGCTAAAAATGGAGTAGGCTGGGGAACCGTCAAGCATTTTAAAGTAGGGACTGATAACGTTAACCCGGAGAACTTAAATATTATTTTTGAGGCTGGTGGCAATTCACTTGAGCCGCAAAACTTAGTAAAAGCAGAAGCAACTGACGCCTTATCAGGAATCGATCATTATGCAGTAAAAGTTGATAATGGAGAGTATATCGACCAAGCCATTCCATACGTACTGCCATTTAAAGACACAAATAGTCATGATATTTCCGTTAAAGCATTTGATAAGGCCGGAAATTTTATTGAATCCAGTAAAAAGTTTTCGGCCAAAGAAGTTAAAATACCCCTTCCCGTTATTGGCAGTATTTCCTCTAATTTTACGGTTACAGCCGGAAATTCAACAAATATGACCAAAGAATATATCATTAAAGGTACGGGCACGGCAAATACTACCGTTAAAATTACTATAGACGGTAAAGAAAAAGGCGAGGCTAATGTAAATGACAAAGGCGTCTGGTCTATAACGGTAAAGGATTTGGGAGCCGGGGAGCATAATTTATCCGCTAAGACAAAGTTTGGTGATAAGAATAGTGAAGAAACAAGTAAAATCAAATTTCATATCAATGAGGATGGGTCGCTAGTTCTTGGTGATAAAACACAAAAAAGCGGGTTTAATTATATTTATTTATATATATTGGGTGGCGTCATTGTCTCGGGGGCAGTTGGCTTTGTCGGTTATAAATTCTGGTTTAAAAAAAGAAAAGTTAAGAAGAATAAATATACAAATGATAATAAGGATGACACAGACATTAGTAATCTTGGTGATTTTTTAAAGCATTAGAGTTTTGTTCAATGTTCTAAAACAAAGCATTACCGCGACCGGCATAAATTGTTATAAAGAACAATGGTAATGCTTATTTGCTTTGGTAAAATTTCTTAAGTTAGTTAATTAAGGGAGATTATCATGGCTGGAACAAAAAACGGCGGACAAAAAGCCGCAAAGACTAATAAAGATAGATACGGAATGGATTTTTATGAAAGAATAGGCCGGGTAGGTGGGCAAATAGGAACAACCGGCGGATTTGCCAAAAATCCTGAGCTTGCCAAAATTGCGGGAAGCAAAGGCGGAAAAGCCATCAAAAAAAGAAGATAATGACTTAAAGTGACCGCCTAAAAGGCGGTTATTTTAAGTTAAATAGTCAAAAGACTAAATTCATCTACAAAAACCCATAAATTTTTTGTCGTTAGATTTGATGAAGATAATATAGTAATCATTTATAGTATATACAAATTTTATAATAGTAAGTTAATAAAAAAGGGGTGATTATTATGGCAGAAGAAAAAGGGAAGATGACAGTTGCGGAAGCCGGTAAGAAGGGTGGCACAACAACTTCAAAAAAATATGGCCCGGAATTTTATTCCGAAATAGGACATAAGGGCGGTCAGAAGGTTAAGAGGTTGATTGAAGAAGGAAAAAAATCCACCAAGATGTAAAAAAAAAGGAGCTTATAAATTACTAAGCTCCTTTTTAATTTTCACATATTTCTCACATCGATACTGTTCGACTCCTCAAAGAGGGCCCGCCTTGGCGCGAGACAGGTGGAGAACCTTTAACAAAGTTTAGGACAGGCTTGCGCTTAACAAAATCCTGTCAAAATCATCCTTTATAACCAAGCCTTTTTCTGTTATAATCCAAAGTCAAGCAAGTAATACCGGCAAATTAACAAAAGAAAAATTCTAACCTCATTTTTAAGTCAAAGAGCTTTAAATAGATAAAACCGAACTCATAAGGAGATGATAGTAATGGCAACGAGAAGAGATGTATTGAAAATGTATCAAGGCTTTAATTCGAGCTTCATTATCACCAATGTTGAGTTTCAGGAAGGGAGTGTCAAGGCTGACGTCGATATAACCAACAAGGAAAATGAATCAAAAGGTAAAGGTTGGGGACTCTATATCGCCCAGGAATTATTCAACAGGCTTGCAAGGTTGCAGATTATCCCGAGGATGGATAAGTGCTACTACTTTGAGGCCATTCAGGGCATGCGGGTTATTAACGACACTGCTGAAAAGCTTGGCAAGTTCACAATGGAAGTTGTCTTTTCCGGCGAGTTTCTGGGCATGTTCGACGTGGGAGTAAAAATCTGGGACGATCAAGGGAACGAGGTCATTGATTATAACCTACTCCATACAAATCCAGTTGATTTGGATCCAGAACTTTACAAGGAATTCTTCCCAGATGCCGAAGTTCCAGCTAAAGCATTGGAGCTCATAACTCTTCCAATTCCAGAGTGTCCGCCGAGAAACATGCCTAATCCGATTGTGTTGCCGCGTAATGCAAGACTCGCGCTTAGTGCTGATATTCGAACGGATAAGCAAGTTAAACGTTACATTCAAAAAGGCTATCACGCTGAACTTGGCATGTCGGAGCAAGAGTACAAAAACACGATACCAATGCTGAATTGGAATCTCTATCTTCTTGGCGCAGGATTTTGTTTATTCCTTCTCGTTGATCCCAGGATTCCGGGTTCTAAGCAGTATGAGCTAGTTACAGGTCGAGCTGCCGATTTGTATAAACCAATCATTGCAGTCCCAAATAAGCCTTATTGGGTTCAGTTCAAACTCACGAAGTTCAAAGAGGAATCTGATTATTTCAACGCTAAAGAACCGTGGGAGTCTGGACTAACAGATGCGGAAGGACCAGCCTTAAGACTTCAATTTCCAAGTTTGTTGAAAAAAGGTGTTTTGCTAGCTGGTGCCGAAGGTGCTCCCGCTTACAAAGATTCCACACCGGCAGATCGCCAAGGTGCTATGTGGGGGTTTAGGCCAGGATCTGCAGTTGTAGCTTCAGTTGGAACAAGACTTTAAAATCTTAGGTAAGGAGGAAGCAAAATTAAAATGATTGGCTTAGAGTTAAAAGATAGTTTTGGGTTTATGACAGGAGATGTAAATTTATGGCATTCACAGACGAAACTGTTAGATCAATTCTAAGAAAGGCTGGTGCTGAAGATCTGCTGCCTGTTATAAGTCTGGGTCAAGTTTGGCTTAGGACGAAAGATCTCGGATTGGGGAATAACAAGTTTGAATATGAACTTGGCAAACAGGTAGCCCTAAAGTTTGGGATTTCTTGCGAGCGATATGATACGGGAATAGTCTTCTCGGCCACCGCTTTCAATTATTCAGAGATCCAAGAATTCGCAAAGAGGATTAAGGATGCCCAATCTTTCCTCGAAGAACGTATTCGTAAGCTAGCCAGCTTAGTCATAAGTTTGGAATAAACTTGAGAAACAGGAATAAGATATAAAGGTACAAGACCCCGTCTGCTCATTTGCAGATTGCCTCAAAGGGTCTTTTTTCTTACTTTAATTTTCATTTTACTTCTTCCCAAATCTCGCTTGTAACTCCCCTGAATAAGATTTTGACGAATTATTAATCATTTCAAGATGAATGATATTACTAGAACATTTTCTCTGCTTCGGTGAAAATTATTAATCTTCAATTCCAAGCCTTTTTCTGTTATAATCCAAAGCCAAGCAAGCAATACCCGTAACTTTTAAATTGAATACTAGCCTAGTGCTATTAATAATAGATATTTTTAATTCTATTAAGGAGTGTGATGCAAGGTGAAAGAAGGTAATCAGATGCTCGGTTTTAATCTAATACCTTATACGGAAGAACCAGAAGAAACAGTAATAGAGATACTAAACGGCAACGAGGTTGTTGGAACCATATCTATTACTAAAAATGGTTTTAGGATCGATGGTGGCTTGATTGAGGGCAAGGAGGCCGAAAGTGGCTTTGCGGATCGAACATACTTTGATAGTAATATGCGCTTTCTTAGTCACCAGAGTGCGGTTTTATAATCCAGAAAGGACATGCTGTGGAAAAAGTTCGAAAATATGGCAAGAATCGGCGATCCGTTTACAAACGAAGACCTCCTACCCTATATTGGGGGATTTCTTCAGGCCGGAGATTGGCTGGGGAGAAGGGTACTAATGGGTGAAATCAAAACCGCACGAATTATATGCATCCGGAAAAGCAGACGGCCACTGGTAAGAAAATACGATAACTGAATTGCATAACGGTCATAAGACCGCTCTTGGGAATAGCCATAATGATGATGCTAAGTATCAAAATAATAAAAGGAAGAGGGCGATATCTTGTCTACAGACATGAATAAAGATCCGAGATGGCAAGGTCTTGCAAGAGCCTTCATTGACTTTCAAAATGGGGTTACGCCGCTTATTCAGAAGGCACTGGAAGATCCAAAAGCTGATATTATCGAACTCAATCAAAATGTCCAGAATCTTTCCATAATGCATGAAGATCAGCCTAAGGGGAAAAATGAGAGTTATGCTCTCGTTATATTTGCTCCAGAAATAGCTGCCGGTGACCTTCAAAGTTACGCGCTGAATTGCAAGATCGGTATAAAGAACATCAACACTCAAGAAATTGAGGAAAGAAGAATGTTTCCTGTCATTTTCTAAGACTGATGCCGACGAGAGCAAGAAATCCAAACAAATAAGAACTTACAATAACGGGTAGACCCGTGCCAAAAGCACATGTCTACCCTTCTTGCTTTTTATAGGATAACTTTATATAAAACTTAACTCATTTCTCCCCAGATTTCGCTTGTAATGCCAAATTGTTTTACTTCCTCAGCTAATGAAAATCTTTCGGGTTTTGGTTATATTCGAGAATTTTTATAAATGGACGTTTAATACATACAAAGTGCGAAATGTGAGATAATCTTACGAATTATGCTTTATAATTTTTCGCATCACTCTTTTGTCTTTTCGGTTATTAACTTTCCACTCCGTCTCACAGCTTTTACAATAAAATACTTGGTTATTCATTTGTTCGCCAAAAAATTTGCATTTTGGACAGGAAGATCGTTTACTAATCCATTCTCTGTAAGTGGACAGACATTCTTCAATATGCTCCTCATCAATTAAAAGGGTATATTTTTTTGAATCATTTTTAACTTCATTCCAAGCGTCTTCCTCCATTTTTAGAAGCTCAAGATCATATTTGTAAGTTTTGTGTCCGAGTTTGGCGTGGGCAATTTCGTGAAGCAGCGCCATATTGCCCCTTACTTTTCCTAAATCTTTAGGCACATAAGTAATAATCCCTGAAGCAGAATTATAGGCAAATCTTTTTCCCGGAACACATTTGTATTTCTCTAACAGCTGTTTATGCATGATGTCTAATATTAGAAAAAAAACAAAAATAGTCAATAAGATGATCTGATTATTTGTAGAAAATACCAAGAAAAATTAAACTTCTATTAAGTCTAAATACTTTTGGGCTGAAATTAAATTTTTATGCCCGCAAATTTTTGCCAGTTCATAAATTGGCATTCCATTTTTTAGCATATCAACACAAAAAGTATGTCTAAGATCAAAAAGGGAGGCTTTTTTAATGCCGGCCCTAATAAAATATCTGTTAATTTGGCGCCTTAAATTTCGAATATTTAAGGGCTTGCCGTTTAAGGATATAAAAAAAATTGAACTGTCTTTTTTGGGCCTAATTGCCAAATATTTTAGAAGAGCATGAAGCGCCTCGTCTGTAATTTTAATCTCTCTATCAGGTAAGCTAATTTTTCCGACATTATCCTTAAGTTGAAACTCATTAACTTTAAGGTCAATAATTTCGCCCACCTTAATGCCGGAATGTAAGAGTAAATTAATAATAGCCGAAGACCTAATATCTTTTTGGGTAATTTGCTTTAATTTCGTTATCTCCCCTTTTGACAAAATGTAAGGCTTTTTATTATCTTTTTTAAGAGATTCTTTGGGGGACATACTGGGTATTATTTCGGAAGACAAAGATTTTTTATTCAAAAATAATGCAAAATTATTAATAGCTGATGATTTGGAATCCAAGCTTTGTTGACTATATCCCTCACCCTTTAATTTTTGCATAAAAAGATCAAATGATCGATCATTTAAGGTTGAGGTATCTTTATGGAGACCCCAAAAATTGCAAAATTGCCCTATAGAATTAATGTATGATTTTCGGGTTGATGCGGTTAAATTGGAGGAATTGATAAATTTAACATATTTATTATAAATATTTAACAGTGTATCCATTGCTAGATATTATAATGGAAACTTTCTAACTGTCAAAATAAAAAATACCCTATAAATACAATATGATTGACAAATTGGGGTTTTTAAAGTAAACTGTAGGCAGTACATTATAGTTTGTTTAAACAAGAATGTTAGCTAACTGTGCAAATGGAATAAGCCCCTTTGTCTGGTGATCTAGCATTCCTATTTAAACAAATTATCCATATAAAATTAAAATTGATGATAATAGCCATTGAATTAAGAAGGCATATAGTGTATTTATATTCAATAAAAGGAGATAATTTACGATGACTCCAACGTTAAGAAACATTTTGGTACCGGTACTAATTATTATTGCCTTTGTGGGCATAGCATTAGGTATCGCGAATTACCGCAAACAGGCCACTCAAAATAAGGAAAATGAAGAGGTAACGCAAATGGCGCCGGAAATTAACTTAACTTCTCCTCAGGATCAAGAAAAAATTTCCGGAAGCGATGTAACGGTTAAGGGCACCACTGATCCTGAAAATAAAATAACCATTAATTCTAACGATGTAATGGTTGGCAATGACGGATTTTTTGAAACTACAGTGCCGCTAGACAACCCTGAAAATAGGGTAATTGTTGAAGCCACGGATAAAAACGGCAATAAGACTTCCGTTGAAAGAATAGTAATAAAAGAAGGGGCAACTATTGTTACAACGGAAAACGGAGAATTAAGCCAAGCAGGACCGGAAACTACAATTATTTTCGCTTCCGGCGCAATATTTGTGGCTTATCTTGCGAGACGGTTTACCTTTAGAAACATTGCAACAAGTCTAAAAAAATACTAAAATAAGAGCCGTTAATAAGACGGCTTTTATGATATCTAAATTCGAAATAGGAACATCCGGCTGGGTATATAAGCATTGGAGAGGAATTTTTTATCCCGAAGTTTTAAGTCAATCCAATTGGCTAGGTTTTTTTTCTCAGCACTTTGATACGGTAGAAATAAATTCCAGTTTCTATCGTCAACCGACAGAGCAAACGGTCAAAAAATGGTCAAACCAAGTTGTAAACAGCGATTTCTGCTTTGCAGTAAAAATAAATAAATATATCACTCATTTAAAGAAGCTTGATGTGACCAAGGATGAGCTTTTAAGTCATCTGGCGCCTTATTATTATTTTGGAAATAATTTGGGGCCAATTTTAATTCAACTGCCGCCCTTTTTAGAAGCAAATTCCGAAACAATAATTAGATTTTTGTCGTTGCTTCCTTCCGGATATAAATTCGCTATTGAACCCAGGCACGAGAGTTGGTTCTCACCGGACATGATTAGTAAATTATCGAGATATAATGTGGCACTGGTTTTGGCAGATTCTGCAAAATATCCGGTAAAAATTGAAAAAACTGCTGATTTTGGATATGTAAGATTTCACGGTTCAAAGTTCGGAGAGTCCTTGTACAGCGAGGAAGAACTTATAAAATGGGCTATAAAATTAAGGAAAATGGCCAAAGACTTAAAGAAAGTTTATATTTATTTTAATAATGATTTTGCTGGGAATGCCATAAGAAATGCGATAGAATTAAGGCAGATATTAAGAAAGTGACCAATGGGCTTAGAGGAATACCAAAAAAAAAGGAATTTTGATAAAA
The DNA here is from genome assembly GCA_000993275.1 of candidate division CPR2 bacterium GW2011_GWC2_39_10. Taxonomy (GTDB): domain Bacteria; phylum Patescibacteriota; class CPR2; order CPR2; family CPR2; genus GWC2-39-10. The sequence goes on from LBVV01000011.1 coordinate 21,277, forward strand.
CAAGCGAGCCATTTTTGGGGGACAGTGAGACGGGTGAGAATGCTTTTGTTATCCAAGAGCACAATGCTTCGAGTCATCATTTCGATTTTAGATTGGCAATGAAGGAAGACTTTTTGGATAGCGACAAACCCAAAGGGGCGATAGTTTTAAAGAGCTGGGCTATCCCTAAAACGGTTCCGGTTGTTCCCGGAGAAAAAAGGCTAGCGGTTATGACCGAAGATCATCCGGTGCAATACTTAAATTTTGAAGGAGAAATTCCAAAAGGAGAATATGGCGCGGGCAGCGTAAAAATTTGGGACAAAGGTGATTATCAGGTTCTTTCTCAGTCAAAAAATAGCTTTAAAATCCACTTAAACGGCAAAAAAATTAATGGTAATTATGCATTGGTTAATGCAAAGTTTACAAAAGAAAACCAGTGGCTTATATTTAAAGTTGATTAGAGGGCTAAAAAACTATTTTTTAATTTTGTAAAAGCATTTACAAAACCTTTATTTTATGCTAAATTCTAATGGTCAAAAATTCTTTGAAGGAGGTTCTTAATTTATGCCAAAAACTGATAATGAACTGACAATGGCAGATCTGCTTGCAGAAAATAATGTTAAAACAAAGCAGGCGGGTGATATTATTGAAGGTCAGATTATATCCAAAACCAGAAAAGAGGTTTGGATAGATTTGGGCGGCAGCGGAACCGGAGTTATTGCCGGACGCGAGCTGCACGAAAACTTCTCGATAGTTTCCGAACTTAAAGTAGGAGACTTTATTACTGTTTCTATTATAGAGGCAGAGATGGATGACGAGGGTTATGCCCTATTGTCGCTTAGAAAAGCGGCCAAAGATCGAATTTGGGACCGTCTTGAGGGTAAGAAAGCTAAGGAAGAGAAATTGATGGTTAAAGCTTTTGATGCCAACAAGGGCGGACTTTTAATTGAAATTGAGGGAGTTCGAGGATTTTTGCCGGTTTCTCAATTAGCACCCGAACATTACCCCAGAGTATCCGGCGGCGATAAAGACGAAATTCTAATTAAATTAAATTCTTTGGTGGGAAGACCATTGGAAGTTGTTGTTTTGGATGTCGACAAAAAAGAAGGCAAGCTAATATTTTCCGAAAAGTCAGCCTTAAAAGATATGACGCGAAATATTCTTTCTAAATTTGATGTTGGACAAATTGTTAAGGGAAAAATTACCGGAGTAGTAGATTTTGGCATTTTTATGAATGTTGCCGGAGTTGAGGGGCTGGTACATATTTCCGAAATTTCATGGGATAGAGTTGACGACGTTAGAAGTCATGTCAAAGTTGGCCAGGAAATTGAAGCAAAAATTATCGGCATAGAAAAAGATAAAATCTCTTTAAGTTTAAAACAGCTAACCGAAGATCCGTGGAGAAAAGCAATAGAAGGATTTAAACTAAGCGATTCTGTTGACGGAAAAGTTACCAGAATTACGCCCTTTGGCGCATTTGTTGCCATTCATGACGATATCGAGGCGTTAGTTCATATAACCGAACTTTCGGACGATGCCATAAATTCTCCTAATGACGTGGTGAAAGTCGGTCAGTCTTATAAGTTTAAAATTATATCAATTGAACCTGAAAACAGAAAGCTTGCATTAAGCCTTAAAGCTGCAACAGTAGAGAAAAAGGCTAAAAAAACAAACAAGGACAAGTAATGGGACGCTCATAGCCTGTTAATTTATATCGAAGTAAGAAGCGTCCTTTGAGGCGCTTTTTATCTTTTAAAGGAGCTAAAAAATGGCCGAAACAATGAATAGTAAAATCGAAATACCGGAAGTAGTTACCGTTGGCGAATTGGCGGCTAAATTGGGGCTACCCATTTCCAAGGTCATCTCGGAACTCATGAAGAACGGCATTATGGCCACTATTAATGAAAATGTTGATTTTGAGACGGCTCAGATTATCGGCGAATATTTGGGATTTAGTGTTGAGCTTGAAAAGAAACGGGTGGTAAGTGAAGTTGCCGCTACAAAAAAAGTTGATTCAAAAAAAATGATTTCTCGTCCTCCTATTGTTGCCGTAATGGGGCACGTTGATCATGGCAAAACAACTCTTTTGGATGCTATTAGGAGCAGCAAGGTTGCCCTAAAGGAAGCCGGTGGTATAACCCAGCATATCGGCGCATATCAAGTGGAAAAAAACGGCAAAATTATTACCTTCTTAGATACTCCGGGTCACGAAGCTTTTGAAAGCATGAGGGCTAGGGGAGCAGAAGCTACTGATATTGCCATTATTGTTGTTGCCGCAAATGACGGGATAAAGCCTCAAACCAGGGAGGCTATTAACCATGCCAAAAAAGCCAATGTGCCAATGATTATTGCTATTAACAAAATTGATCTTGCCGAAGCTAATATTGACAAAACCAAACAGCAACTATCGGAAATTGGTTTAGTGTCCGAAGATTGGGGCGGTGATACAATTGTTATCCCCGTCTCTGCCAAAACTAGCAAGGGTTTAGAGGAATTATTGGAAATGGTTCTTTTGGTGGCCGATATGAAGGCCTACAAGGCCGATCCGACCGAACTTGCTACGGGACTCGTTATAGAATCACATATGGCTCTCGGTAAGGGTCCTGTGGCGACCATTCTTGTTAAAAATGGCACTCTTAATATAGGAGACGTCATCCAGGCGGGATCTACTTACGGAAAAATAAAAATGATGGAAGATTATAAAGGAAAAAAAATTAAGATTGCCGGTCCTTCCATGCCGGTGAGAATTAGCGGTCTGAAGAATTTGCCGGCGGTTGCCGATATCGTTCAGGTATTTGAGAATGAAAAAACAGCCAAAGATCAGGCGGTAATATTCCAGAGACAGCAAGGCTCTAAAAAAATTGGTGATTTGAAAAAACTTACCCTGGCTGACTTAACGGCGTCATACGAAGCCACTAATATGAAAGAATTAAATATAATATTAAAATCGGATGTTCAGGGATCGCTCGATGCCATTAAGGAGTCTTTGGATAAGTTAAAAACTCCGGCGGTGCAGGTAAAAATAATTGCTGAAGGTGTGGGTCCTGTTAGCGAATCGGATGTAATGATGGCATCTTCTTCTAAAGCTTTAATTATAGGGTTTAACGTTTCCGTGGGGGCAGCGATTAATCAGCTGGCCCAAAGAGAAAAAGTCAAAATTTTGACGTATAAAGTCATATATGAACTTTTAGACGTCCTTAAGGATGCTCTAGAGGCCATGTTGCCGGTAATTATTAACGAAGTTACGGTTGGAAAACTTGAAATTCTTAAAATATTCAGGACTATAAAAGGCCACGTTATTAGCGGCGGAAAAGTGGTTTCAGGAAAAATAGAGAAGAATGCGGAGGCTAAAATAATTCGGGGTGACGAAGAAATCGGAAGAGGAAAAATTGAATCCGTAAAAAGAGAAAAAGATGAGGTAAAAGAATGCTTAATTGGTATGGAATGCGGGCTTGGCATTGAAACTGCCGTTAAAGTAGAAGAAAAAGATATTATTGAAGTCTATATAATTGAAGAGATAAAACAGCAGCTATGAGTGATAGGCAAGAAAAAGTAAGAACTCTTATTAAGGAAGAAGTTGCAAAAGAATTATTACGTTTAGACCTACCATCCTTGGTTACTGTTAAGGATGTCTTTTTGACCGGGGATTTTAAAAAAGCCGAGGTTTGGGTAAGTATTTTAAACGGTGACGAAACGCAAGTTCTTGAAAGCTTAAATAAACACATTGTCGAAATTCAGCGCGTCTTAAATTCTAAAATAGTGATGAAATTTGTTCCAAAAATTGTCTTTAAAATTGATCATTCCCGAGACTATGCGGAAAAAATAGATAATATTTTTAAATCTATAGAAGATGAATAAGTCGGAATTAGTAAAAAGGATACTGAAGGCTCATAAAATTGCCGTGGTTTCGCATAAAAAACCGGATGGCGACGCGGTTTCCTCTTTAATGGCTTTGGTTTTAGCTTTACATAAACTTAATAAAGAAATTATTGCTTATACGAAGACAGATTTTTTAAGTCAGTTTCCTTTTTTGCCCGGTGTCTTGTTCACTAAAGATAAACTTGACGCGAAAAATATTGATTTGGTTATTTTGCTAGACCACAATGTGCTCGTTAGGGGAGAATTTCAAGAAGAATTGTCCAAAAGAAAACTGCCCATGATTATTGTAGACCATCACCCGCTAACAGTTAATCCGGACGGTTTGCTGTACTACATTGATGATAAGGCGGCCGCAACAACGGAAATATTGTTTGAAATCATCGGTTTGCTAGGAGTAAAAATTGATAAACAAATTGCCACATGCTTGCTAACCGGTCTCGTAACGGACACCAATTCATTCCAAAACCAAAACACTACCTTAAAAACTTTAAATATGGCAAGCGACCTGTTAAATAAAGGGGCAAACCTTTCGAAAATTATAAAATCCACTTATCGCGAAAAGCCTTTAAGCGACTGGAAACTAATGGGGCGAGCACTAAATAATTTAAAATATATCAAAAAATATGGCATGGCTTATGCATTTCTTTCGAGTCGAGACCTTAAAGAATTAAATATTGATAAAGAAAAGGCTTCCGGCATTTCAAATTATTTAATCTTATCCCTCAAGGAAGCAAAAATAGTTTTAACCCTTATTGAAGAAGATCCTGGTCTGATAAAGGGAAGTCTTAGAACGAGAGACGCTTCAATTAATTTAAATAAAATTGCGGAAGTTTTTGGCGGCGGCGGCCACAGGGGCGCATCGGGTTTTACGATTAATGGAAAAATCAGTCATCAAACCGGGGAAATAAAATATTAAATCTTGACTAGTTTAGGCGAAAAAACTATAGTTTGTATAGGAGGATCTAATGGCAGAAAAGCCCTACATATTAATAATAGAAGATGACCCGTATATTTTAAAAATGTATGAATTAAAACTCGGTATGGAGGGATACGAAGTAAAAACTGCAATTAACGGCAAGATTGGGGTTGATAAGGTAAGTGAAAGAAAGCCCGATCTTATTCTTTTGGATATTTTAATGCCGGAAATGGATGGTTTTGAGGTGTTAGAACATTTAAAGGGCGATCCGGACACGAAGAATTTGCCGGTATTGGTTTTAAGTAATTTGGGGCAAGAAGACCACATCAATAAAGCCATGAGCTTTGGGGTGCAAGGATTTATTGTGAAAAGCCAGTACACTCCCTCGCAGGTTGTAGACGCAATTAAGGGTGTTATTAAAAAGAAATAATTCAAGCTTAACTGGACTTACGCAAACCTACCACACCTCCCAAACCAAACCAAGCGGCTAAAATCCCTTTTTCTCCTGCCCAAGTATCTACGGATATGCTTCCAGTAGAGAAAAGAGATTTTATCTCAATTCTTCAAGAAGGGCTTCGTGTTCTTTTTTAATTTCTATGTTTTCTCTTTCGAAATTAATTTTTAGTATTAGCATTTGTAAAAGGGAAATAAGAAAATACCAGAAAACGAAAATCGAAAAGTAGGCGATAACTTGCCATAATATATTATTTTTATCTTGGGCGCTATAAAGAGCCATAAAAACTAGCCTAAAAAGTGATTTGAGCAGCTCAAATACTGCCGGAATTGATAGAATTATCAAAAAGACGGTAATTGACAGGCTAATCTGAATAATTGGGAGTAATGATTTTAATTTTTTCATTTTAGGTTCGTATATTTACTTCTTATTATGATAAAGTTTTCAATTTTGGTAATTATAAGCTGCAAGATCCATATGCCTGAATAAACCGTTGTGGAAAAGGCAAACCAAAATGAAAAAAGAATTAAAAACTTTGTCGGCAAATTAATGTTCAGTTCTACAAAGTAGGATTTGAATAAGTTTATCAGTAAAAAACTGTCATTATTGCCAAGATTTGCTTTATCGATCACCTGAACGTAGGTAATATAAAGGTAAGTAAAAAAAGTGGCGGAAAAAGCAAAAATTAATTTAAAAGTATTCCATTTAAAACATCTAAAATATTCCATAATATGATTATACAGGACTAAATTGCGTAAGTCCTGTTTAAACATTTAGAATCTTGCCATTTAACCGTTTGTAGCCATTTGCAAAAGCAACATTGTCCATTTCCTTTTTTCCGGATGGCTGGATAAATAAGATTCTTAAATAGTAGTCACTTGCAGAAACTAACACCTCGCCATTATTTATTGTAATTTGGCCGGGTTTATTTGCGGGAAGTTTTGTCACTTCCGCTTTCCTAATAATTAATATAAGGTTATCCACTCCGGTAAAACATGTTGGCCAAGCAGCAAAGGCTTTAATTTTGGCATTAATTGTATGAGCGCTCTCGTTCCATTTAATAAGTCCGTCATCTTTTAAAATAATTGATGTATAGCTTGCCATTTTTTCATTCTGCATAGAAGGTTTAAGGTCTTTAAAATTTTGCATAACTTCTTTTAATAATACGGCGCCATCCGTGGCTAGCTTTTGACTTAAAGTTATATAATTATCATCCGGAGATATTTTAATTTTAGATTGTTTGAATATTGGGCCGGCGTCAAGTTTATCGGTAATTTTTATTATTGAATTTCCGGTTACTTTGTCTTCGCTTAACAGGGTTTGCTGAATGGGTGAAGAGCCTCGGTATTTGGGGAGAAGGGAAGGATGCAAATTCAGGGATTCTAAGTGTGGCATATTCAAAATATCGTCAGCAATAATTTGACCAAAAGACGCTACCACAAAAAAATCGCAGGGGAATTCTTTAAGCTTTTCTTTTTCTGAGTTAATTCTAGGGCTTTTAATGACTTTAAGGCCGGCATTATTTGCAAAAATGGCTACCGGATTTGGAGTCGGAGTCAAAGACCGGCCTTTAGGCTTATCAGTCTCAGTTACGATAGACTTAACCTCAAAATCTTTTAGCAAAATTTCTAAAACAGTTTTTGAGAAATCACCGGAACCAAAAAAAACGATAGATTTCATGCTATAACGTCTTCATTTGCTTATTAATGAGAGTTCCGTCTTTTGACAGTGTGTATATTTTATTATCGTCCGTAATATGATCCGTGAATAGAATTCCGTTTAGATGGTCAATCTCGTGCTGTAAAATTCTGGCCATCAATCCATCCGTGTCTAAATATATGTTTTCTCCCTTAATATTTTGGGCACTAATTTTTACTTTTTTTGACCTCATAACGAACCCGTATTTTTGCGGCACGCTCATGCATCCCTCCAGGTCCTCTTCTGCGGATTTTGATTTTTTGATAACCTTCGGATTTGCAAGAGCAATAAATTCATCATCTTCTTTAAGCACAACAAGTCTTACCGGATAGCCAATTTGAACTGCCGCCAAAGCTACGCCTGCTTCATTTTGATTGCCATAAGATTCAATTGTATCGGCCATATCTAAAGCGATTTTTTCTATATCCTTATTAAAAACCTTAATTTCTGCAGATTTGCTTCTTAATGTATCGTCTGGAATTGTGATAATTTGTTTTTTTGTCATATGGTTAGTTAAGTAGGTTTGTTGGATCAACATCTATTGAGCCGGAAACGTTCTGTAATAGCTTCCAATCAGCCTTAATGTATTTATCAAATTTTAATATTAGAATATATCTATATTTATTGTTAATTTTGGGTATAAATGACGGTATTGGCCCTTCTACATTGATACCGTTGCCATGCAGATAATTAAAATCTTTAAGAGCATTTTTAAGCGCGGTATTTTTATCCTCGTTATTATATAATATTTTGACAAATTTAGCAAAGGGCGGGTAATTGTGTTTTTTTCTGTTTGAAACTTCAGAATTATAAAAATTTTCCGTATCATATTTTGCGCTTGCCACGATGGCTAGATTGTCCGGACAATAGGTCTGGATAACAACCTCGCCTTCATCCCCCTTTTTTCTGCCGGCTCTGCCCGATACCTGCACCAATAACTGATGGGTTTTTTCCTCCGCCCTAAAATCCGGTAAATATAATGCATTATCTGCATTAATGACGCCAACAAGCGACACGTTGCCTATATCCCATCCCTTGGCGATCATTTGAGTTCCAATTAGTATGTCAATTTTATGACTTAAAAAATCTTGATAAATTTCCCCATGCGAACCTCTTTTTGAAGTCGAGTCTTTGTCCATTCTTTTAACTATTGCCTTGGGGAATAATTTATTTAGCTCATATTCGATTTTTTGGGTTCCTTTGCCGTAATATTTTATTGAATAACTCTTACAAATAAAGCAAGAAGTTGGAATTTCTTGGACTCGCGTGCAGTGATGGCATATCAGCTTATTTGAATCGAGATGGTATGTAAATGGTATGTCGCAAGCGGGGCATTTATAGACCCAACCGCAATCTTTGCATAAAATATATGTTGATGCGCCGCGTCTGTTTAAAAAAAGCATTATTTGTTTTTTAGCTACAAGAGCTTCTTCCATTTTTTCTTGAAGAATTGATGAAAATGGACTATAATTTTTGTTTCTAAATTCGTCTTTTAAGTCTACGATTGTAATTTTGGGGGGTTTATTTTCTGTTACTCGCTTGGGAAGTCTTAATAATTTATATTTACCGGTAATAGCTTCGGAGTACGCATCTATGCTCGGAGTGGCAGAACCTAACACCAAAATTGATTTTGTAATAGCGGCAATTTCTTTGGCAACGGTTCTGGCATGGTATCGCGGGGATTGGTCTTGTTTAAATGAGCTCTCTTGTTCCTCGTCAATAATGATGATTCCCAAATTTGCAAGCGGTGAAAAAATGGCCGATCTTGATCCAACTACTACCGTTTTTTTGCCGGATCGTATTTCTTGCCAAATTAAGTGTTTCTCGGTTTCTTTAAGATCAGAATGCCAAAGAGCAACTTTATCCGGAAATCTGTCATTAAAATAATTAAATGTTTGAGGGGTTAAGGAAATTTCCGGTACCAAAACAATAGCATGTTTTCCCTTTTTTATGACCTCATCAATTAAATGAGCGTAAATTTCAGTTTTGCCGGAACCGGTAACTCCGAAAATTAAATACTTATCGAGAGATTTTCCGTCTAAACTTTCTTTAACTACGTTAAAAATAGCTGATTGATCAGGAGTTAGTATTTTTAAATTCGTAATCTTCTTTTCAACTTCCTTTCCGGCCGGATTTGCTCTTCTATTTTTAGTAAAAAGATTAAGAGGAATAACGGATGAGAGAGCAGAGCCATATGAAGTTATGTAATAGTCGCTTATAAAATTGATGATTTTAAGTAAATGGTTGGGAACCGAGTTATTCAAAATAATCTTTTCCAATTTTTTTGTTGCAAAAAGAGGCTTTGTTTCGGTAATTTCCAATACTAAGCCGGCAATTTTTTTATTTCTAAACGGAATAAGAACAATTTGTCCAACTTCAATTTTGTCGGACAGTTCTTCCGGAATTTCATAGGTATAAAAACCATCTGAAGTTTTTATATTAATACCGACGGCAACTTTAGCAAAAAGCATAGGCCTATTTTAACAGCTTGGTTTAATTTGCCAAGATTAAGCTTTACTTTTTATCGATTTTTGCCTATTATTATGGGGATTTAAAAGAAGGCTTAAGCTACATGAAGAGAAAATGGTTAAAAATGTTTCTTATTTTTTTATTGACCTTAGGGTGTCTTATTGCCGTTGCCCCGAAAAAATATAGGGACAAAATTAAGGTTACGTTACCGAGCGATGTCAAAATTAAGCTTGGTTTGGATTTGCAAGGCGGCTCTCATATAGCCTATGAAGCAGACTTAAGCAAATATAATACTGCCGGTGATAAGGATAAGGCCATGGAGAGCTTGCGGAACGTAATTGATAAAAGGGTCAACGCGCTAGGAATTGCAGAGCCCAACATTTACACAACGGTTTTTGGCAATACCAGAAGAATTGTAATTGAGTTGCCCGGTGTTGATGTTAATCAGGCCAAGGATTTAATTGGAAAGACGGCCAAATTAGAGTTTAAAGTTCCCGCTACCGATAGTTCTGCCTGGGTGACGTCGAACCTTACCGGAAAGAACTTAAAAAAATCGAATGTTGTTTTCGATCCGCAGACTAATGCCCCTCAGGTTTCAATTGAATTTGATTCCGAAGGAGCTAAAATGTTTGCCGAAATGACTAAAGTAAATATTGGAAAAAATATTGGCATATTTCTTGACGGAGAGCTAGTTTCTGCGCCAACAGTTCAGGCGGAAATTGTTGACGGAAATGCCGTTATTACCGGCGGCTTTGATTATAAGGAAGCTAACAACTTAAAAATACAATTGAACGCGGGTGCTTTGCCGGTTAACGTAAAATTGGTTGAAGAGCGTACGGTTGGAGCTACTTTAGGTCAGGAATCTGTAAGAAAGAGCTTATTTGCCGGTTCTTTGGCTCTGGTGTTTGTTTTCTTGTTTATGACTGTTTACTATCGCTTGCTTGGCTTTGTTGCTTCCATAGCACTCATTATTTATACCTTACTTACCATATCCATTTTTAAGGGGGCCTTGTTTATATTTCCGCCAGTTACTCTTACTTTGGCTGGCATGGCTGCATTTATTTTATCAATTGGTATGGCAGTAGACGCTAATATCTTGATTTTTGAAAGGATGAAGGAAGAATTTAGATCAGGCAAAGGTTATGCGGCAGCCTTAGAGGCGGGCTTTAAAAGGGCATGGCCATCTATTCGAGACTCAAATACGTCAACATTTATCACAAGTGTAATTTTAATTGCTTTTGGCTCCACTTCGGTTAAAGGATTTGCTTACACGCTACTCATTGGTGTTGGGGTTTCGATGTTCACGGCAATCATAATAACCAAAACGCTTCTCAGGTCGCTAATTAATACTCGATTTACTAAAATGCCGAAATTGTTTGGGTTTCATGTTTCAGGAGGTGATAAATGAATATAATGGGTAAAAGAAAGTATTTATACCTACTGTCGCTTGCAGTAATTATTCCCGGCGTAATTTCTTTATCAATCTGGAAGTTGAAACTTTCGATAGATTTTACGGGCGGTTCGGTAACAGAGGTTTCCGGAACTTATGACGAAAGCAAGGTTAGATCCATAGCCGAAAAAAATGGATATCAAAATATTGTATTAACAAAGTCTGATAATGTTTTAATCTTAAAGACCAAGGAAATTTCGGATGCAAATCACAGGAAATTTACTGCCGAACTAATTAAAGAAATACCGTCCGCCAAAGAAAGCCGTTTCGAAAGTGTCGGCCCTTCTGTCTCGAAAACTTTGGCACGAAATGCTTTCTATTCAGTGGCATTGGCCTCATTTTTTATCGTTATTTATCTTTCAATGGCCTTTAAAAAGGTTTCAAAGCCATTAAATTCCTGGGAGTTTGGTTTAATGNNNTTCTTGTGGTAGTGGGAATCTTTTCCATACTTGGCCATTTTTTTAACGTAGAGATTGATAGCATGTTTATTACGGCTATCTTAACTATTATTGGATTTTCCGTTCATGACACTATCGTTGTGTATGATAGGATTAGAGAAAAGGTCATAAAGGATGGTGTGGATAATTTTGAGAAACTGGTAAATAAAAGCTTGCTCGAAACTCTCTCCAGGTCAGTAAACACTTCTTTGACAGTAATTCTAACTCTTCTTATTCTATTCTTGTTTGGCGGCGAATCAATTAAAATTTTTGTTCTGGCATTGTTGGTGGGCATAGCTACAGGGACTTATTCATCGATATTCGTGGCAAGCGCCTTACTGGTAGATTCTTTTAAATTTAAAGGTAAATTAAAGACTAAAAATGCTTAAGGAAGATGGCTGCAATAAGGGGCAACTTTATTTAAACTTAAAGCCCGATGAAATGTCGCTTGTGCTTTCGAGTTTGACATCTAAAGAATATAAAAAAGGGCAAACGATTTCTTCCTTAGGAAGCGCGCCGGCTAAAATTTTTGTTTTAAAAAAGGGAATGGTGGAAATCTCTCAGCTTTCCAAAGAGGGCAAGAAGGTAATTATAGAGGTTATCCGCCCGGGCGGCTTGTTTACGGATACTTCTTTTGGTTTTGAAGAAAATGAAGAATACAGCGACTTTGTTGAAGTAACATTACCCTCGATTGTCTGTGAAATATCCAAAGATGATTTTAAAAAGCTCATCACAAAAATACCTCAACTGGCTGTTAACTATATTAATATTATAGGCTCGAAATTGACAATATCCGATGTAAGGGTTAGAGACTTGGCCCTGTTAGATATTAAGAGCCGTTTAAAGCATGAATTAACCCACATGGCCAGGACCATTGGTTTTGACAAGGGCGGATACTATGTAATACGAGAAAAGGTAACCCACGAGGATCTGGCTTCAACCATTGGAGCCTCCAGAGAGACTGTGACTAAGGCAATTCACAGATTAAAAGATGAAGGTTTCGTTGATCACGATAAACTAAACAGATTAATTATAAGGATAAAAAAGATTTAATTTTTGTGATATTTCTCACAGACTAAAGGTAACAAATGCCGTATTATTATCTTAACTAATCTTTGCTAGGGGTTTTAAAAGATCCGTCAAATAAGAGTAGCAATATTCGATCTTCTTGGGCCGCCGTGGCGACTCGAGGGTAGAAAAAAAATGTTTTTAAGGGGTCTTAACAAACTCTTAGAAAGATTGGTAAGTAAAAAAATATCCGAAAGGAGGGGGCTAAAGCTCCGGCAAGTTTTAAGGCCGGAGCTTTTTTGTTTGATAAAAAAAATATAAATGGTTATACTTACGATATGCAAAAAATAAAAGCAAAGAAATGGATAGTAAGTCCAGAGCCATCAATAAATAAGTTAGACGAAGTTTACGATGAAATTACCGCAATGCTTCTATATAATAGAGGAATTGAGATTGAGGGGCTTGCACGGGAATTTTTGGATCCGGACTTCTATAATATTCCCGATCCCATGATTATTCCCGGCATGAAAGAAGGAACGTCTAGAATTATACAAGCAATAGAAAAAAAGGAAAAAATTTGTATTTACGGCGATTACGATGTGGATGGTGTCACTGCAACTGCGCTACTTATGAGTTTGTTTTCTAAAATAGGGATGGAGGTTGAATATTATATCCCGTCCCGTATCGACGAAGGTTACGGTTTGAGTAAAAAAGTAATTCAAAAGTTAGCAAAGGACGGGGTCAACCTAATTATTACAGTTGATTGCGGCATTACTGCGGTTGATGAAGTTAAAGAAGCTAATTCTTTAGGGGTAGATGTTATTATAACCGATCACCATGAGCCACCGACAAAACTCCCGCAAGCAATATCCATTATTCATCCTGCGCTAAAGGGTAGCAAATACTTAACAAAAAACTTAGCCGGCGTAGGCGTTGCCTACAAACTAGCTCAGGCAATTATGGAACAAATTAATTATTCAAAAAAAGTTGAATTCTTAAAATGGTCGTTAGACTTAGTTGCTCTAGGAACGGTAGCCGATTTGGTGCCCCTTCTTGGTGAAAACAGGGTCCTTGTATATTACGGTTTAATTGTATTATCAAAGACGCAAAGGATTGGATTAAAAAAACTGTTTGAAGTTTCTTCAATTAATCCAAAGGAGTTGGACAGTTTAAAAATCGCTTTTCAGTTGGCACCAAGAATCAATGCCGCCGGAAGACTTTCTCACGCGAAAGAAGGATTGGAGCTTCTTTTGACCGAGGATGAAGAAAGAGCGGAAGTTTTGGCGGAGCATTTATCAAAGCTAAATAGCGAAAGGCAAAAGAAAACTGAAAAGATTTTGATGGAAGCTTTCGGTAAAATTGATAATTTGCCTGACGATATGAAGTTTATAGTTTTACATTCTCCGTTGTGGTCAAGCGGAATCATTGGAATTGTTGCTTCCAAAATAGTCGAGGCTTATGCAAGACCGGTAATTTTGCTCGAAGAAAATGGAGAAGTGCTTCATGGATCCGGCAGATCTATTGCAACCGTTGATCTATATAAAATTTTGTCCAAATTAGAATCTCATTTTATCAATTTTGGCGGACACAAAATGGCGGCAGGAGTGACACTAAATAAGTCAAATTATGAAAATTTTCTAGAACAATTACACGAAATAAGCAGCCAGTTAATTGATAGCGATGATTTGGTTAATTTAGTTAGGATTGAAGTCCGAATTAACTTTAGCCAAATTGATTATTCTTTGCTGGAAACAATAGATAAATTTAAACCCTTTGGAAACGGGAACCAGGCTCCAATTTTTATGACCGAGAAGCTGCTTGTAAAATATTTTGATTTAGTCGGTAAAAATAAGAACCATATAAAGCTGTTATTGGTTGATGAATCCGGTTCTTCTTTTAATGCTATTGGCTTTGGTATGGGTGACGTTGAAATAGCACCCGGGAGCATAGTGGATATTGCATACAAGCTCCATTTAAATGAATGGAACAATAAGAAAAATATTGATTTAGTCATTGAAGACATATGTATAAAGAAATAGAAAAAACATTAAATCAAAAAAAAATCGCATACGATCCAAAAGTTTTAACGAAGGCTTGTGATTTCGCAGGGAAAGCTCATGACGGTCAAAAAAGAGCAACCGGTGACCCTTATATTGTTCATCCTCTTGCAGTTGCTCACATACTGGCGGATTTAGGCATAGAATTTCATACTATTATTGCGGCATTACTTCATGACACCGTTGAAGACACTTCAATTTCCTTAGACGAGATAGAGAAGCAGTTCGGCCGAGATATAAGAAACTTAGTTAACGGCGTTACTAAATTGAGCGAAATAGAGTTTTCCAGACAATATCAGTTAGAGTCACTTACCGAACGTCAAGAAATGGAAGTAGAGAATTTCAGAAAGTTTTTTTTAGCAATAGCTGAGGATTTGAGGGTGGTTTTAATAAAACTGGCCGATCGCTTACATAATTTAGAAACTTTGAGTGCAAAACCTATTGCCAGTCAAAAAAGGGTTGCTCAGGAAACACTGGAAATATACGCGCCTCTTGCAGACAGGCTTGGTATCGGTCAGCTTAAAGTTGATATGGAAGATTTGGCATTTCGGTATTTTATGCCGGATGAATATCAAAAAGTTCGCCTACTGTTGTCTGAAAAAATTGAGGATCGTAAAAAATATGTAAATTTGCTGAAAAAAAGCTTATACCGGCTTTTAACAAAAAACCAAATTAATGTCATTAAAATAGAGGGGAGAGCAAAGCATTTTTACAGCATTTATAAAAAATTGAAAAAAAGCGATGGGGACATTGATAAAATTTATGATTTAATGGCAATACGAATTATTGTGCCGGAAGAATCTGACTGTTATAAGGTTCTGGGGGTTATCCATCAGCAATATAAGCCCTTAATTTACAGAATTAAGGATTATATAGCTGTGCCCAAACCCAATGGCTACAAGTCGCTTCATACGACCGTTTTTGGTTTGGATGGCAAAATAACCGAAATTCAAATTAGAACTCCCAAGATGCACGATGAAGCGGAAATGGGAATTGCCGCTCATTGGCATTACAACCAATCAAAATCAAAAATCTTTTCGGTGTTTACCCGTTCTTCTTATGCGCCTAAGAATGATTTGGAATGGGTTAAGAGACTTGCGGAGGTTCAGAAAGGTTTTAACAATAAAGAATTGATAGAAAATTTAAAGATTGATTTTTTTCAAAACAGAATTTTTATTTTTTCCCCCAAAGGAAATATTTTTAATCTTCCGGAAGGGGCAACTCCGATAGATTTCGCTTATAACGTGCATACCGAAATTGGCAATCATTATGTTGGTGCCAAGGTAAACGGTAAAATTGTAAATTTAAACTATAAGTTAGAAAATCGAGATATCGTGGAAATATTGACCTCGCCTAAGGCAAAACCCAGTCGGGATTGGCTTAATTTCGTTAAAACCAGTGGCGCTTCCCAAAATATTAGAAGTTGGTTTAGAAAAGATTCCAGAGAAGATAATTTAAAATGCGGCGAAGAAACTTTAATTTCTAAATTAAAAGCTGTTGGCGTAACGCTTTCAGACATTGATGAAAAGATTTTAGGTTCTTTCAACGTAAAAAATATGGACGATCTTTTTGTTCTTATTGGAGAAGGACAAATAACCTCAAAACAAATAATTAATAAAATCTTAGATCCGGAGACAGAAAAACAAAAAAGGCCGTTAAAAACAAAAAAAACTGTGCTGGCTATAAAAGGAACGGAAGGAATGCCTTATCGGTTGGCAAATTGCTGCCAACCTTGCTTTGGTGACAAGATCACGGGCTATGTTACTCAGGGACAAGGAATAACTATCCACAGGGCAAGCTGCGCCAACTTGTTAAGAAAGAATCCTGATAAATTAATAGAAGTTAGCTGGCAATCGGGCAATGCCATCTATCAGATACCAATTTTAGTTAAAGCCAAAGATAGAATCGGCCTTTTAAAAGATATTACATATCTGCTTACGGATAAAAAAATTAATATAGGCCCCGTAAGCAGCAAACATGAGGGCGACATGTATGTTATTGAAATGGTAATCGAGATTGAAAATATGACGTTATTGCCGGTAGTAATTAATAATCTCTTGGGCATTAAAGATATATATGAGGTCAAGCGTTTAAGATAGTCTTGTTTTAAAAGCAAAAATGTGTTATTTTTTTAAGCGTAATGGCTAAGAAAATCATTCAAAAACCAAGAGGAACTCAGGATATACTTCCACCGGATCAGAAATACTGGGATTTTGTTGTTAATAACTTTAAAAACGTTTTAGAAGGTTGTGGTTTCGGCAGAATTATTACCCCAACATTTGAAGATACCGCATTATTTGAAAGAGGCATTGGAACATCAACAGATATTGTTGAGAAAGAAATGTACTCTTTTAAAGATAAGTCCGATAACTCCTTAACGCTAAGACCGGAGGGCACAGCCTCTGTAGCAAGGGCCTACCTGGAAGACGGAATATCATCTTGGCTGCAGCCGGTTAAACTATATTATATTAACGCTTTATTCAGATACGAACGCCCGCAGTCAGGACGCTTTAGGGAGCATCATCAAATTGGTGCGGAAATTATAGGAGATCCCGGACCATTAAGGGACGTAGAAATTATTTCCCTAATATGCCGATGCTTTAAAAGGCTTAATTTAAATAGCATTTCCCTTCAACTAAATTCAATTGGCTGCCAAGCCTGTCGGCCGCAATATATGCGATCTTTAAAGTCTTACTACAAGGATCACTTAAATAGCGTTTGCGAGGATTGCACGCGAAGATACGAAAAAAACCCCTTAAGGCTTCTTGATTGCAAAGAAAAAGCTTGTCGCTTAGTGGCTGAAAATGCTCCTCAGCAAATTAATGCTCTTTGTCCTGATTGCCATGAACATTTTAAAACAGTATTAGAATTTTTAGACGACTTGTCGATTCCCTATGAATTAAATACAAAAATAGTTAGAGGGCTTGATTACTACACAAGAACGGTTTTCGAGTTTTGGTATATAAATGAGGAATTTGGGGCGCAAAATGCAATTTGTGGCGGCGGGCGATATGATATGCTTATAGAATCATTAGGCGGAAAACCAACTGCCGGTATTGGTTTTGGTGTGGGAATAGAAAGATTGATGCTGGTTTTAAAAAATGAAGCCGGTATTCTGGTGCCGGAGTTAAATGTACCCAAGATTTACATAGCTCAATTAGGAGGAGCGGCTAAAAAGCAGGCATTTATGCTTGCCCAGTTACTTTTAGATAACGATATCCCCATCGCATCCAGATTTGATAAAAAATCTGTTGGGGAGCAGCTAAGTGAGGCCAGCGAGTTGAAAGTTCCTTATGCGATTATAATAGGTCAGAAAGAGGCAATAGATAACACGGCCATAATTAAAGATATGTATACCGGTTTCCAGGAAACATTACCGCAAGAAAAAATTGTTAGTGAAATAGTAAAGAGGCTTAGTTGACGAAGATCAGTTTTGTAAGTTATGGTTGTCGGTTAAACAAGGCCGAGTCTGAAGAACTAAAAAGGGAATTAAGCCCTTATTTTTTTATTACATCTAAAAACGCCGATATATACATTGTTAACACCTGTGCAGTAACCAACGCCGCATATTCAAAATGCAGAAGTGCGATAATAAAATTAATTGCTTTAAACTCGACAGCGAAAATTATTATATATGGTTGTGCGGCAAGTAATTTAAAAAAAGATGGTTTACCGGCTTATCAGTATTTTTTTAAAAGTGACCAAGCAAAATTGAGCAAATATTTGATTCAGAAATATGCAGTCAAAAAAAACAAGAACAACTCATATATTAGCGTATATAAAAGACCCTTAATAAAGATTCAAGACGGATGCAGCAATTACTGCAGCTATTGCGCCGTTCCTTACTTAAGAACAGCAGCATATAACAAACCGCTAAAAGATATTGTTGAGACGGCTCAAAAGTATGAGCAAAATAATTATTCAGAAGTGGTTTTAACGGGATTGAATATCGGCAAGTATCATTTTAACGATATGAATCTTGCGGATGTGTTGGAGGTTTTAATTGACAACACCAAAAAAATTAGAATTAGAATTAGTTCAATTAATCCGGAGGATATAAATGACGGTTTTGTCCGGATTTTTAATAATAATCGAATTTGCAATTATTTGCATTTATCGCTACAATCCGGCAGCGATGACATATTAAAAAAAATGAATAGGAGTTATTCTACCGCGGAATATTATAACGCTATAACTCGTCTTAAAAAAGTAAAACAAAATCTATCTATCAGCACGGATGTTATTGTCGGTTTTCCCTCCGAGTCAGATGAAGATTTTGACAAAACGTACGGGTTTATCGAGAAATGCGACTTTACTAAAATCCACGTTTTCAGGTATTCTCCCAAAAAAGGTACCGTTGCTGCAAGTATGCCTAATCAAGTTCAAGAGAAAATAAAAAAAGAAAGAGCCGAAAGGTTAAATGAATTATCGTCTAGGCTTCATAAATCCTATTTGGAAAAGCAAGTTGGTAGAAGACTAAGTGTTATTTTTGAGAAAAAGAAGAACAATTACTGTATCGGGACTGCAGCTAACTTTGCCGAAGTGCGGGTAAAAACAAATCAGCCGCTTGATCTGAGGATTTGTAATGTACAAATCCTGCAAGCGGCTGATTCTTATTTACTGGGGAAACTATTTAAGGCCTAGACTTCCTGCAATGTCCAACACGTGATTTACATAGGATAACGAGTGGTTATATCGGTATAGGGCATTTACAAGGTTACCGTTGGCTGCGCCATTTGCTCTTAGGTAGTTGGTGCCGGAGTAGACCGCATCATAAACGTTATTTATGGCGGAAACGCCGTCATTGTTACCGTCTTGAGCATAAGCCCTAAAGGTGCTTGGCAAGAACTGCATGGGACCAACCGCACCGGCGTAAGAAGTAACATTGGTAGTATTTGACTGATGAGATTCAACAATGTGAACCGCAGCAATTACTTGCCAAGGTACCTGATATTTCTCCGAAGCCTTCTGATAAAGGGAGGCAAATTCGGTTTTATATCCGGCATTCTTAAGCGCCTGTTCTATCGAAAGACTTTTTTCAATAGTAACTTGGTGCTGTTCAATTTTGCTCTTCATGTTGTCAAGAGACTGTTTCTCGAAGATTTGAAGTTGATAGTTGTAACGCTGTTCAACTTCGGTTTTTCGATCTGCAACATTGATTATTGATATTGGTAATTTCAAGGTTTTCTGTTTGGAAGAACTTGCAGCTTGTGCATAGTTCCCGTTAGTAAGTAGGCCCATGATTATAAGGACCATTACTAATTTCTTCATGTTATTAAATCCTCTCTTTCCACCCTCCGAGGGCTAAAATTACTCCAACCCTCAGATCGAGAGAAATTTTATCACGAAATTGCTTAAATGTCAAGTACTTTTTTGTAAATCCACTATCATTTAGGCGGTTAATATAGTATAATTGAGCCATGAATGACTGCTTATTCTGCCAAATTGTAGAAGGAAAAATTCCGGCTAAAAAAGTATTTGAATCAGAAGACATTTTAGCCCTTTGGGATATAAATCCAGTCGCCCCGGTTCATATTCTTATAATCCCCAAGAAACATATCGAGAATTTATTTGATGCGAAGGAAGAAGACGTCGTTACGTTGGGCCATTTATTAATGGCCGCAAAGGAAGTAGCTGTTAGTCAGGGACTTTTAAGCTCCGGTTTTCGTTTAGTTATTAATAATGGTAAGGGTGCCGGCCAATTGATACCTCATCTTCATGCGCATGTTATTGGCGGAAAAAAATTAGGTCCCAAAATAATTGCTTAAAACTGTAACTGCTCACAATCGTCATTGCGAACGATCTGGCAGCCGCCGGAGAGTGCGGCAATCTTGTTTCAAGCAGAGGAGATTGCTTCGTTTCACTCGCAAAGACGCAGGGTTATGAGCAGTTACCTAAAACTGTCTTGAAAAAAATAATTAATTGTTATATAATCATAATGAAATTTCCATAGAGGAGGTGATTTTTTTTGGCTGAAGTTACTAGAAAAGAACAAGAGTCATTCGAGAATTTATTAAGAAGGTTCAACCGAAAAGTGCAACAATTCGGTATTTTGCCTGTTGCGAGAAAAAAAATGTATTTTAATAAGCCGCTTTCCAAACGGGAGCAGCGCGAAATTGCTATCAGGAAAAAAATTAAAAAAGACGCCAAGCTAAAACAGTTAATTAGAGGTTTCTAATTGATTAAAGAAACTATCGATAAAGAACTAGTAAGCGCTCTGAAAAGCAGAGATGCGCTAAGATTGGGCGTTTTTAGACTACTTAAAGCAGCCTTTCAAAACGAGGAAATAGCGAAAAAGCATCCATTGCTCCAAGAAGAGGAAATTATTGTCCTAGATCGCCAGGCGAAGCAAAGAGAGGATGCTATTTTGCTTTATGAGAAGGCGGGGAGAAATGATCTTATTTCAAAGGAAAAAGAGGAGTTAGCGGTTATTAATGAGTTTAGACCCAAGAAAATGACTGAAGACGAAATTCGGGCCTACGTAAAAAACTTCATGGATAAAACTGACGACAAGAGTTTTGGCCTAGTTATGAAACAGATCATGAGCGGTTTAAAGGGAAAGGCCGATGGGTCAATGGTTTCTCGAATTGTAAAAGACGAGATTGGTGAATGATTGAATATATAATAAATGATTCTTCGAAAAAAATTGACCACTCAATTATTAGAAAAATAGGCGAAAATTTAGAAACTAAAAAAAATAGGCTTATTATTGAGCTTAATTTTATTTCCAGAGAAGAAATAAGAGAGCTAAATTTTAAGTACTTGAATAAGGATAGGCCTACCGATGTTTTATCATTTAAGTCTGGTGATGACATTGTTGTTGGCCAAATATTTATATGTTACGATATAGCTGTAGAACAAGCCAAAAATTACAATTGGACATTAGTTAATGAAGTTGCTTTACTAACTATTCATGGCACTCTTCATATTTTGGGATGGGATCACGAAGATAGGGATGATGCTCGAAAAATGATTGAGGAGGAAAATAAAATACTAAGAACATTGAATCTAAAGGAGTATAATGCAAGGGTTTAATTTAATTATTTTCGGCCCTCCGGGGGCGGGTAAAGACACTCAGGTAGAGAAAATCCTAGAGCATTTCGATATCGATCCAATCGAAACAGGCGCAATTATTAGAGATCTGATAAAAAGCGACACCGGCATTGCAAGACAAATTAAGGATACTATTGCAAGAGGCGACTTAGTCAATGATTCAATTATGGAAGCCATTATTAAAGACAGGCTGAAAAAAGTATCTAAGCAAAGTGGTTTGATAATGGATGGGTACCCCAGAACAATTAAGCAAGCTGAAGCATTTAATTTACTGCTTACTTTTATGGGTAGAAAGCTTGATTATGTGATTTTTCTTGATGTTCCGGAAGATGTTTTAGTGAATCGTCTGTCCCAACGAAAAATTTGCTCCATTTGCGGGAAAACAGCATTTCCGCAAGAGGAACACTGTTCAAGCTGTGGAGGCGCATTAGAAAAAAGAATTGATGATAATTTGGAGTCAATTAAAAAAAGAATAATAAATTATAATCAAAAAACAGCTCCTATCATAGATTTTTATAGAAAAAGAGGACTGCTTTTTCATATTGACGGCAATAAAAGCCCGGATGAAGTTACAAAGGAAATCTTTGAGGGCTTAAAGTTTTGATTCCTTCAAAAAACTTAAGCGAAATAAAAATAATGCAAGAAGGCGGCAAGATATTGCGCGAAACTCTTCTATATTTAGAGAGCAGAGCCGTCGCCGGAATGAGTTTGCTGGAAATTGACAGACTCGCTTCTGATTTTATATTAAAAAATAATGCAAAACCTTCTTTTTTGGGTTATGAAAACTTTCCCAAATCAATTTGCACATCGGTTAATGACGTTGTTGTTCATGGTATTCCTAACGAATACACGCTAAAGGATGGTGATATTATTTCTGTCGATGCAGGCGTGTTTTATAAAGGGTTCCATACTGATTCTGCCATCACCTTCAGTATCGGAAAGATAGATAAAGGAGCCAGGGCTCTTATAGATGTCACTAAGCAGGCTCTTGCTGGATCCATAGGTTTGATACGACCCGGTATCCGCTTGGGAGACATTTCTTTTTTTATCCAGGATTATGTTGAAAAAAGAGGATTTGGTATTGTCAGAGAACTGGTCGGTCACGGAATTGGGCGCAAAATACATGAACCGCCACAAATACCAAATTACGGCAAAAAGGGAAGTGGCATTATGTTGAATGAGGGCATGGTTCTAGCCATTGAGCCCATGGTTACCGAAGGAGATTATCATATTAAAATGTCTGATGACGGCTGGGGAATAGAAACCAAAGATGGCAAACTTGCCGCTCATTTTGAGCACACCATCGCTGTCGTAAAAAACGGCAGCATAATATTAACTTAAAAATTACTAAATCGTCTTGGCATTTTACTTTAAAATGTCTATAATTAAGATTAAAGGAGTAATTTAGTGACGCCCAAAGAACAATCATATGTTGGCATTGATATCGGTAGTACAAAAGTTAACGTGGTCGTTGGCATAATTGACGAGCCTGGCAAACCCTCCATAATTGGAGTCGGTTCTTGCCCTACAAGCGGCCTAAGAAAAGGCGTCATTATCGATATTGAGGAAACGGTTAGTAGTATTTCCGAGGCTGTTGAGCTTGCCCAGCGAAGTGCGGGAGTCCATATCTCTAATGCGTCTATTAACATTGACGGTTCCCATGTAACCTCTTTAAATTCCAGAGGTGTTATTGCCGTTGGCCGAGCAGATTCGGAAATTACCTTTGAGGATACTATTAGAGCAACTGAAGCGGCGCAAGCAATTTCCTTGCCCTCAAATAAGGAAATTATTCACGTTATACCCAGAGAATATACGGTTGACGGTCAAACCGGCATTAAAGATCCAATAGGAATGAGCGGTGTCAGGCTAGAAGTTGAAACTCATATAATAGCCGGATCGCAGCCGGCAATTAGAAACTTATATAAATGCTTCTCTCAGGCGGGATTAAATATTGATGAACGAATTGCGACTCCGCTTGCTGCGGCTAAAGCAGTTCTGTCTAAAAGGCAGAAGGAACTTGGCTGTATTTCAGTTGATATTGGTGGCGGAACTACATCCGTAGCCATTTTTGATGAAGGAAATGAGCTTTATACATGCATATTACCAATAGGTTCCGGTCACATTACCAATGATATTGCTATTGGACTTAGGAGCTCAATAGATATAGCCGAAAAAGTGAAACTTAAATACGGGTATGCTTCGCCGTTGGAAATTCCGGAGAAAGAGAAGATTGATTTGTCAGAGTTTGGTGGCGAAGGAACCACTTTCAAAAGGCAAGTTGCCAAAATAATTGAAGCGCGCCTTAAGGAATTATTTGATTTGGTAAGAGACGAGCTTAGAAGGGTCGGTAAAGACGCAATGCTGCCCGGCGGGGCGGTTATATCCGGAGGCGGAGCAAATATGCCGGGTATTGTCGGGCTTGCCAAATCTATCTTGAAACTACCTTGCGAAATTTCCAGTCCCAAGGGATTACACGGCTTGGTTGAAAAAGTATCAGCACCCGAATATGCCACTGCTTTGGGTTTAATGCTTTATTCTATGGATAAACAACGAACGCTAGGCGGCAATGACAAATTGGCCAAAGCGTTTGAGAGAATAAAGAAATTAGTCAGAATATTTTTACCTTAGTTGTTCAGGATATCCACACAATTTCCGCATAATATTGTATAATTAATCTCGAATTGAATAAATGATTTACTCTTACAAAATGCTATTTACATTTGAATAAATTTTATATACGATGTTTCCAAGGTCCTAAGCAAAGAGGTCCTAAGCAAGGAGGTCCTAGTGGAAATAAAGCCGCAAGTTGAGACTTTTGCCAGAATAAAAGTCGTCGGCCTGGGTGGAGGTGGTTCAAATGCAATAAACAGAATGATCGCCGCCAATTTGAAAGGCGTTGAGTTTATTGCAATTAATACTGACGCTCAAGCATTGCATCACAGCGATGCTTCTAAAAAAGTTCACATCGGAAAAACAACGACTCGTGGACTAGGTGCAGGGTCTGATCCTGACATAGGACGGAAAGCCGCCGAAGAATCTTCTGAAGAGATTTACGAATCTTTAAAGGGGGCTGATATGATCTTCCTCACTTGTGGCATGGGTGGTGGCACAGGTACGGGAGCTATATCAGTAGTTGCTAGCTTGGCAAGAGAAGTTGGCGCGTTAACGGTGGCTATCGTCACTAAGCCGTTTTCTTTTG
>LBVV01000012.1 GCA_000993275.1 candidate division CPR2 bacterium GW2011_GWC2_39_10
AGGACTGATCAATATTCACAGAGGTATTAAAAAAGAATTAAAGTTAAAGATTATTAATGAAATATTGGGGAAATAGCCTCACAAAAACCGCATTAAGCCTTATAATGCTATTGATTGGAGACAAAATGGAAATATTAGAAGTTTTTGATTTAGATGGCAATCATATTGGGGAACAAGAAAGGAAATCTTTTTACGCAGAAACTAAAGCCGAATTTTTGGAAATGGGTAGGGTTTCAAGACAGGTAAAAACTATTCGGCTTATGCTTATGAACTCAGACGGTCGGATTTATGTCCAAAAAAGAAGCAAACTAAAGAATGAAAATCCGGGTCTTTACGATAAAACGATTGGAGGCCATGTATCAAAAGGTCATTCATATGAGCTTACGGTAACAAAGGAATGTGCCGAAGAGCTTGGATTTCCGGCAGCAGTTATGCCAAATGACCAATTTGTGCAGGCTGTTAGTAATACCGATCTAAATATTATTGGTCTTTTTAAAGAGATTGAAGTTGTTAATAGTTATTTATCAACAAGAATAAGCAAAGACGGTACTAGTTTTGCACAGTCATATTTAAGTGCTTTCTTTGTGGGTTATTATGATGGTCCGATTAAATTCTCGGATGGTGAAAGCTCCGGAATCGAAGTGTTTTCAATGGACGAGCTCGAAGAAGATATTAAAAACAATCCACAAAAATACACTAAAGATTTGATATATTTTATTTCTACATACAAAGAGTACTTAGTACCGATTAAGAAGAATTAAGCGAAGAAATAGTCGTTGAGCATTATGTCATCGGAAATGAGTCATTTAAAAATCCCTCGTTAAGAGGGATTTTTTACTTGTTCTTTGTTTATTTGGCAATCTTTGATTGCGTTTTGATGCATTTGGTGCAAGCTTTTAATTTTAAGGCAATATTTCCAACTTCAATAGTTGTTTTTTGCAAATTGGGTTGCCATCTTTTTTTAGTTTTTCGGTGGGAATGGCTGACAGCAAAACCGGACTGAGAACCCTTACCGCAAATTTGACATAAATTGGCCATATAAAACTCCATAAATCATTGAATAAAATCGAATAAAATGATATCATAAAGAAGTTAAAAAGTCAACTATATGGAATTTAGTATTATATCTTTAATTTTAAGCATCATTGCTTTTTTGGTGGCCATCACTATTCATGAGTTTGCTCATGCTTGGACGGCTAACTATTTAGGCGACAATACCGCCAAGCATGATGGTCGGGTTACTTTAAATCCCATTACGCATTTTGATCCAATTGGGTCTTCCATGATTTTAATTGGACTTGTTCTGCAGGCGTTTGGTATCAGCGCTACATTATTTGGTTGGGGCAAACCGGTTCCGGTTAACCCCGGGCGCTTTAAAAACCCCAGAACGGGCTGGGCGCTTGTATCTTTTGCCGGGCCTTTGTCCAACCTGGCTCTTGCCTTAGTTTTTAGTTTGGTCGTCAAAATGACCGGTAATTTAACCTTTGCCAATATTCTTGAACCATTCATAATATTGAATGTTGTTCTTGCCGTATTTAACTTAATTCCTATCCCGCCCCTTGACGGCTCCAAAATCCTATATGCATTTTTGCCGGAAAGCGTTGATATTCATCAGCTGGAAACCGCCGGGCCATTTATTTTGCTCTTCCTAATTTTTACTGGTACTTTGCATACAATAATTTGGCCGGTAATTTCCATGGCAATGGGGCTGTTTGGGATTGGTACTATCTAACTTAATCTTCCGGGGTGTGGCGTAGTTGGTAGCGCGCTGGGCTGGGGGTCCAGAGGTCGCAGGTTCGAATCCTGTCACCCCGACCAAATACAGGAACCAGTAATCAGGAAACAGCAAATTATAATCTGGAAAATTATATTTCGCAGCCGTATTCTTTTAACAGTTTTTTCTTTAGGTCTTTAACGGGGATTCTTTCTTGATTCATGCTGTCTCGATCTCTTAGGGTAACCGTATCATTTTCTAGGGTATCAAAATCGATTGTAATGCAATACGGGGTACCAATTTCATCCTGTCTTCGGTATCTTTTGCCGATGTTGCCGTTGTCGTCAAATTCGGTCATCATAATCGGCTTTAAGTCCTCATAAATTTCCCGGGCTTTTTTAACAAGTTCCGGTTTGTTTTTAAGAAGCGGGAAAACGGCGGCCTTAATTGGAGCCAATCTTTTGTCAATTTTTAAAACGGTCCGAGTTTCGCCGTTAACCGATTCTTCCGTATAGGCATTGTCTAAAAACATCAACAATATTCTGTTTAAGCCTGCAGATGTTTCCATAATATGAGGAATAAATCTTTCCTTGGTTTCTTCGTCCAAATAGTTAAGGTCGACGCCGGAAAACTTGGAATGCCTGGACAAGTCCCAATCTCCTCTGGCATGAATGCCTTCCACTTCCTTAAAGCCGCCAAGACTGGCAAAATTATATTCGACGTCATAAGCTTCCGAGGCGTAGTGGACCAATTTTTCATGTTTAGCCCAGCGGATTTTATCAGATGGGATTCCGTATTCTAAGTACCAATTCCATCTAAGCTCTTTCCACATTTCATAATTTTTCTTCATGTCTTCCGGTTTTAGGAAATACTGCATTTCCATTTGTTCAAATTCTCTGGTTCTAAAAATAAATTGTCTGGCCACAATTTCGTTTCTGAAGGCTTTTCCAATTTGAGCAACACCGAAGGGAAGTTTCGGGTGGAGGGTGTCTACGATATTTTTATATTCCAAATAAATGCCGCCGCAAGTTTCCGGCCTCAAATAAACCACATTTCCCTCGCTTAAAGCTTCGGTGGGGGAGCCAAGGTTGGATTTTACCATTAAGGAAAACCTCTTAGCTTTTGTAAGGTCAGTTGATCCGCAAGCGGCGCATTTTAATTTGCCTTGTTTTTTTAGCTCGTCTAATTTCTCATTAACAAAATCAATTGTTTCTCTGTCGGCCATAATTCCATGATCTTCTAAGATATGGTCGGCTCGCATCCTTGCTTTGCATTTTTTACAGTCAATTTGAGGGTCGTCAAAGCTTTCAACGTGGCCGGAGGCTATCCAAGTCCGCGGATTCATAAAAACGGCGCTGTCGAGTCCGTAAACGTCTTCTCTTAGCTGAACCATATGCTTCCACCAAGCATTTTTTATATTGTCCTTTAAAATTATGCCGTAATGGCCATAGTCGTAAATGGCTGACAAGCCGCCATAAATTTCTGATGACGGGTAAACAAATGCTCTTCTTTTTGCGAAAGAAACAATTTTATCATACATATTGATATTAATTATAGCATATATTTTTAATTTTTAAAATTGCCAAAAGTGTAGTAAAATCAATGGATGAATGAAGTAGAATTATTGGAAATATTTACAGATGGGGGAGCAAGAGGAAACCCGGGGCCTGCCGGTATTGGCGTGGTTTTTCGTGTTAAAGGCACAACCATTGCTTCTTTTAAGGAATATATTGGCGAAACCACTAATAATCAGGCGGAATACAAGGCCGTTTTGTTAGCCTTAAAGCATCTCAAAGATTTTCATTACAAGGCAGTTAATTTTTATTTGGATAGTCTGTTGGTCGTAAATCAGGTAAACGGCATTTATAAAGTTAAAAATGAGGAATTAAGACCGTTGTACCAACAGATTAAAGACAATTTATTTTTCGAAAACGTTAAATTTCAGTATATCCCTCGGGAAAAAAATCAGGAGGCCGATAGATTAGTAAACCAGGCTATTGATGAGCATTTAAAAAACCAATCTTGACAAATTGTTAATAAAAGTATATTATATTTTTGCTTAGTCAGCTGGATGGTCGCCCAAACCCAATGCTTCGCATTGGAAGCACTAAATTCTAAATCACAAATTCTAAACAAATTCAAATGATCAAAAAACTAAAAAAATGTTTAGAGATTATAAATTAGGATTTAGAATTTTCATTGCGTAGCAATGGTTAGGGGAGGAAAGTCCGGGCACCGTAGAGCAGGATGGTTCCTAACGGGAACCGGGAGTACATTGTTTGTGTTTGTTCTTAAGACAAATTTAAGCAATCAAGTCTAGGGAAAGTGCCACAGAAACAAAACCGCTCCGACTTTACGTCGGAGTAAGGGTGAAAAGTGAGGAAGTAAGACGCCTCTCTCGTCATGGTGACATGAACGAGTGGTAAACCCCATTCGGTGCAAGGCCGGTGGACTAATTAAACTAACTATCTGCTCGATAGGGTTTAGGCAGTCCGGCCGCATGAGGCTAATGGCAACATTAGTCCTAGATAGATGATCATTTAAACAGAACCCGGCTTATAGGCTGGCTGAGCAACCTAAAAACCACTCCCGAAGAGTGGTTTTTAGGTTTTGCTTCAGACTAAGAACTAAATATGCTAGTATTGGTATGATAAAAGGAGATGAAATGATTAACAAAGAAAGGTTGACCCAAAACTTTCTTAAGCTTGTTCAGATTGATAGTGAGTCAGGCGAGGAAGAAAATATTATTTCTTATTTAAAGGATGAGCTAAAAAGGTTAGGTTTTAATTCCGAGATAGATAAAACGGGAAACCTTGTTGGCTGTAATTCTAATGAGCCAAAACTTTTATTACTAGCTCATGTTGATACTGTCAAACCCGGTAAGAAAATTAAGCCTATTGTAACCGAAGATGGAATTGTTAAAACTGATGGATCGACAATTTTGGGAGGTGATAATAAGAGTGGTATCGCAGCAATTTTAGAGATATTAGAACAAATAAATGAAAATAATATAAAGGCTAATTTAGAAATTGCTTTCACGGTTCAAGAAGAGACCGGCCTTATAGGTTCGGCTAATCTTGATGTTTCCAAGATCAAATCAAAAAATGCCATTAATTTAGATGGTAAATTTGGTAATGTTGATTCTACCGAGCCAGCAATTATGCAATTCGATATAGTAATTAACGGCAAGGCAGCTCATGCTGGTCTGGCTCCAGAAAATGGCATAGACGCTGTCAAAATAGCTGCTAATGCTATTTCGGAGATGGAATTGGGGCGAATAGACGATGAGACAACAGCCAATGTTGGATTAATAAAAGGTGGAGCGGCTAGAAATATTGTGCCGGAAAAGATAATTATTGAAGCAGAGGTTAGAAGTCGAAATGATGAGAAATTTAAGAAAGTATGTGAACATACTAAAAAAGTCTTTGAGACAGCAACTAAAGAGTACGGTGGTAAGATTGAGATAAATTGCATGCAAAGAAGCCGTATTTATTCATTGAGCAGAGATCAATATATTGTTGATGTTATTATCAAAAGTTTCCAGAAGAACGGTAGGGAAGCAAATTTTATTCCTAGTGGAGGCATCACGGACGCAAATAACATGAATTATTTTGGAATCCAGTGTGTTACTGCGGGAGTTGGCGGTGAAAACATTCATTCCACGGAAGAAACTTTGAAGATTGATGACTTGATATTGGGAACCCAAATTATTTATGATGCTGTGAAGGAGATCGCCATTTAATTTCTTATAGGGCTATTTATCAAAAAACCATCCATACGGATGGTTTTTATATGTTTCCTGTTAACTGATTTAGTGGCACCCACTACAGCCGCCGCATCCGCCAGACCCGCAGCCGTGTCCGGTTGATTTGGAGGAAAATGAACTTACGGCCACCTTAGTAATTTTTTTACTATTGCAAGAAGGACAAGCCGCTTTACCTTCGGAATTAGGGTGTATTAAAAGTTCAAAGTCTGCACAACACTCGCTGCAATGGTATTCAAAAAGAGGCATTATTTTTTAATTTCCTTAACAACCGCTTCAAAGGCGTGAGGTTTTCTAACAGCAAGTTCGGCCAAAGTTTTTCTATCTAACTTAATTCCCGCCTTTTTTAAGCCGCCAATAAATTTGCTGTAAGATAAGTCATAGCCCGTTAAAGCTGCATTTATTCTGGTGATCCAAAGGCTCCGAAAATCTCTTTTTCGCGTTTTTCGGTCACGATATTGGTAAGTCCATGCCTTAAGTAGGGCTTCTTTAGCCTTTTTTACGCTTGTTCTTCTAAGACCCTTCATGCCTTTAGTGGCTTTTAAAATTTTCTTATGTTTTCGTTTGGTAACGGTTCCGCGCTTAACTCTCATTAATTATACTCCTAACATTTTCTTTACGTTCTTTTTATCACCCGCAGCTAAATCAGAAGACATGCCCAGCCTTCTTTTTCTATTGGCAGATTTCTTCTCTAAAAGATGACTTCTAAAAGGGCTTTTTTTAGTGATCTTTTTTCCGGTTATTTTAAATCTTTTTTTAGCGGCGCTTCGCACCTTTAACTTAGGCAATTATACCTCCTATAGATTAACCTTCCACTTTCTCCTTCTAGGGGGGGCCTGTCTCGTCACCAAGGCGGGCCAAGGCGGAGCGGGGTGAGGTTTTTTCGTGTTTTAGTATTATGACAAATTATTTTTTAGGTGTCAAGATTAAATTCATCTCGCGCCCCGCAGAACTAATAGGACCTTCTTTGTCTCCCTGATCTTTCACTTTATCAAAGAATTTTTCCATTACCACATTTCCGAGTTCTTTATGGACTATTTCTCGTCCCCGAAACATCAAAGAAAGCTTAACCTTGCTTCCTCTTTCTAAAAATTTAGCTGCATGATTTGCTTTGGTTATAAGATCGTGTTCGCCAATTTTTAAACGTAGTCTAATGGTTTTTACCTCGGTGGTTCTTTGTTTTTTCTTTTGGCGTTCTTCTTGTTTTTTTATCTCGTAACGGTATTTATCCCAATCTATCAGTTTGGCAACCGGCGGTTTTGCGGTAGGCGAAACTTCGACTAAATCATAACCTCTTTCGTCGGCAATTTGCTGGGCTTCCTTGGTTGCAATAACTCCTACTTGCTCACCTTTTTCATCTATGAGTCTGAGTTCCGGAACGTTTATGTGGTTGTTTATGCGGATTCTTTTTATGTGAGTACTCCTTTAATTCTCCAAGATTATAGCAAAAAAAAGCCTTTTTGTAAACAAAATTAGAAGATTGATCCCACTATGATTCTAATTTTTTTGTTTGCTATAGATATTTCGGCCGGTGTTGCGCCAATATATTGGTCGTCGGCGGCTACCGAAATGTTGTTTGATTTAAGATAAATATGGTTGCCGTAAAGCGTTGAGTTGTGATTCGCTAAATAAGAAAGATCGCCGGTTTTTATAAATTTAATTTTTTCGGTCTTAGGAACGTTTTCTTGCAGACTAATCATGAACGCTTTGTCGCTTTTTTGAAAAGAAACATTTGTAATATGAATATTAATGCCCTTAAAGTCTCCTTTAATAGATTTGTCTATTTCAAAACGCATTGTAAACGGGTTAAAACTTTTAGAGTTTTTTAAAATCCCTAAATTATGCTTTACTTTGGACACAATTTGTTTTGGTGTTGATGGAAAATTTTTCCTAATATCAGCTTCAAGACCAATAGCAATTTTATTTATAAAGTAACGGTTGCCACTTGCGGTGACAACTTCGCCGATATTTAGGCGGCGCGTTTTCCTGGCGGCCAGTATTTGACAGGCCTCCATCCAGTCGGGAATGCCCAAAGAAGAAGCTAAGGTATTAGTCTTGCCAACAGGGATTATGCCAAAAGCTGTTTTGTCGTTCGGCATATAATTTAAGACTTCATTGGCGGTGCTATCGCCACCTATGGCAACAATAGTGGAGTAGCCTTTTTTAATGCCAATTTCGGTAAGTTTGGGAATGTCTCCCGGTCCGGTACTTTTTACGAACTCACCGGCAATACCCAAATTGCTTAAAATTCCTTTAAGCTTTTCTTGGATTTTGTTTATTTTGCCGTTTCCGGCAGACGGATTGATGATGTAATAATACATTATTCAAAAAATGGTTTTATGTCATTATCTTTATTTTGGACTTCGGCGGCAGTTTTAAGCGGCGGTTCTTTGGTGCCTTTCATAGAGCTTTGTCCCTCGAAGAAGGCGCCGGCGTCAATGGAGAGCGAAGCGGATTTAATATTGCCTAGCACTTTGCCCGTTTGTGTTATTTCTACCGAGATTTCAGCATCTATATCGCCCTCGAGATTGCCGGATATTACGACGTTTTTGGCTTTAATGCCGGCACTGACAATTGCTCCGTGTCCAATAGTAACGGTGCTTTCCGAGTCGATATCGCCGGTTAGTTCACCGTCAATAACAATATCGTGTTGGCTTTTTAAATTGCCTTTTAGTTTTACCGTATGGCCGATTACGGTTTCTTGCGACCCCATCTTAAAAAAATCATCTTTTTTTGCCATATTTACCCCTTATTTTTTTCTTTAGTTGCTAATATTATAGCCTCTTTTTCTTCATCCGCTAAGTTGTATTTTGAATCACCGCCCGAGATTGGCTTTGCATAAATTCTATCGCCGTCACGACCATGAATGCTGGTTACAACAAAGCCATCATTTTCCGTATTTAAAAGTGTCAGGGAAAACGACTGATCTCCTCCGGTGTCGTTAAAGGGATTAAATCTTAAAAGACCAAGTTTGTAAAAGCCGCTATTGGCAATTTTTGATGTCAACTTATGCCTTTTTTCAAGATCGGCATATTTTTTATTAATGCTATCCAACTCTTTTAATGTTTCGTTTAAGATAGTCACAACATCTCCGTTTTTAACTTCGGAAAAAAGCCTTTTGCTTCTCGAAACTATATTCTTAACCGTAATTTGAAGATAAGCAGTCCATGCGAGGAGCCCGAAAGTAATTGCTCCAAAAAATATTACCAAATTTGTTTCTGTCATAGTATTATTATATATACCCTAAATTGCGCTGTAAAGAAACTAAATGATAATGTATAATACCAAAAAATAAAGGAGTATAAGAAATGGCAAAGAAGAAAAAAACAAAGAAGTACCATTTAGACCATTTAATAAAAAAAATTGAGACTAAACCTCAAAAAGCAAAATCGGAAGAAAGTAAGTTTAAAAAAGAGATTACTCCTGAAATTAAAAAACAGTCAGACGATCAGATTTATTTTAAAAAAGATTTAAAAAAAGTGATTATTGTCGGTAGCTCGTTTGTATTACTTATTGTTGCCCTAGATTTGATAATAAACTACACTCATCTTTTAGATCCGGTGCTTAAATTATTTAAAATTAAATAATTTAGGAAACAGTAACCAGTAACCAGGAAGCAAAGAAATAGTATTGTCCCGATGTGTCTATTCAGCACACACCGGGTGTGTGCAGTACATAATTTAGAATTAAGAATAACGAATTATGAATCAGGTATAGAAATGATGAATACAGAATAAAGAAAGAAAAAACTAAATTCTAAATTCAAGATTTCCATTCTTGGAATTTTATACGAGATTATTTATTCTTCTTTTTTAACTGGCGCTATTCATAACGTAGGGCTTCTAACGGATTTAGCCTTGATGCTCTTCTGGCCGGCCAAATTCCGGCGAAGGTGGAAACTAAGAAGGCGAAAACTACCACGCCAATTGCAAAAATTGGCGGCGTGTAAAACAAGTGTCCGGGTATCTGGTCTGCCGGACCGGCTTTAGAAGCCAAATAATTTATAATAACCTCAAGCAACCGGCCGATTCCCCATCCAATGGTGATTCCAAAAGTTCCGCCCATTAGCCCAATTGTTGCGGCTTCGGCGGTGAAGATTCTGGAGCAATCTTTATCCCTGCCGCCAATAGCCTTCATAACGCCTATTTCGTGAGTCCTTTCTAGAAGTGAAATAGTCATGGTGTTGAAGATGCCAATTGCGGCAACAAATAAGGCTACCATGCCAAATGCGCCTAGAATTCCGTTTATAATTGCAAAAGCTAGGTTTATGGCCGATAGCTGATTTTTAATGACGCTGGTTGAAAAACCCATGGATTCAATTATTTTTTTGACTTCCGGTAATTGTTCCTGAGTTTTAACTTTAATTTTAATATTGTAGTAATTGCTATTCATATCGGCAAAGACCTTGAAAGGCGAGTAGCCGATTTTGCCCGGAGACTCGTCATTTAAAACATCTACCACTTTTAGCTCTACGTCCATTGTTTTTGTCGAATCGTCTTGGCCAATGCCGGTAATGTTGAATTTAAAAGACTTGCCAATTATAGTATTTTGATCCTCTTTAAGGTCGTCGACCAATTTTTTATTAACAATAATTTCCTTGGCCGATTCATCAGTAAATTGTTTGCCGTTCTTAGTTTTTAAATCATAAACCTCAAAATGGCTGGGCTCAATGGCATATATGGCCGGCGCCAAACCTTCGTATCCATCAATAGAAGCGGAAAAATAATAACTCGGAGTAACAACATCCACGTTGGGGATATCCTGTAATTTTTTCACCAAAGTGGCATTAAGATTTTTAGATTCCTCTTTATTTTTACTATTTAAAGTAATCACCTTCAAAGCTTCAAGGTTGGTGGTTTTTCTAATTACCAGTTTCTGGAGACCAAAACCTAAAGTAACTAAAAAGACGATTGTTGATATGCCAACTACAACACCGGAAACAGTAAGAAAGGTTCTTAGCTTGTTGCGCATCAAGTTTCCTATGGCAATTCTTAATACGTCGATGATCTTCAATTTTTTACCTCTGCTTCTTCTTCTTTATTTTCGGTTTCTTTGGGGGTGGCTGGCGCTGTTTCCGGCTTTTCGGCAGGTGGTTCTTCTAGGGCCTCGCTTTTTGATTCATCTTTCGACTCATTATCTAGAGAAAAACTATCCGCTTTTGAGGCAGAAGATTTGCCTTTTTCGTTAAAAGTTACGGCGTGGGCGTTTGCTTCCACTTTTATAACTTTACCGTCCTGCATCCAAAAAACCCTGTCCGCAAATTGAAGGTAATCCGGGTTGTGAGTGATTAAAATAACCGTCCTTTTGGATTTTCTATTTAGAGAAACCAAGAGCCGCATAACATCATCGGCTGATTTAGAATCCAAATTACCGGTTGGCTCGTCAGCAAGCATTATCCACGGGTTGGCAACAAGTGAACGGGCAATGGCAATTCTTTGCTGCTGACCACCTGAGAGTTGATTTGGCGCCCTGTTTTTGTATTTGCTCATCCCAACAATTTCCAGTAAATTTTCCGCTCTTTTTATTCTTCTTCCTTTGCTGATTCTTGCAAAAGCAAGCGGAAGTGAAATATTTTCTACCACGTTCATGGTTTGAATTAAATTAAAAGCCTGAAAGACCATACCTATTTTGGTTCTTCGATGCTGTGCCAATTCATTAGAATCAAGTTTGGCTAGATCTTCGCCGCGGATTAAAATGCTGCCGGTAGATGGCGGCTGCAGTCCGGCGATCATGCTCATTAATGTTGACTTGCCGCAACCGGATACCCCAAAAAAGACAATAAATTCACCGGAATATATTTCCAGGCTAACTGATTGCAAGGCCTGTACTTCAATATCTCCAAGCATAAATTTCTTGGATAAATTATTTATTTTTATGACGGGTGCCTTGGCCATTAAAAGAAATACCCTCCCTTAATAATTATTATAAGTGAGAATGGGTTTGAGTGAAAGAGTTTTTCTGTCGATATTGGAGAGCTTCTAAAACATGTTCCTCTCTTATGTTCTCGCTATTTTCTAAATCGGCTATAGTCCTTGAAATTTTTATGATTCGATGATAAGCCCTGGCCGAAAGCGCCATTTTTTCGGCAGCCATTTTTAAGGTTTCCTGAATCTTTTTGTCCAGCACGCAATAGGTTTTTAAATCTTCGTTTGTCATTTCGGAGTTTGTCAAAATATTTTGGCTGGCAAATCGTTTAAACTGAATTTCCCTTGCGAAAGATACCCTTTCCCTTACGATTTCAGAACTTTCTCCTTCTTTTAGACTTTGCATTTCTTCAATATTAATTCTGGGAACTTCTAAATGAAGATCAATCCTGTCTAAAAGGGGTCCTGAAATTTTGCTTTGATACTTAATTATGGCCGATTGGGCACAGCGGCATTCTTTCTTGGAGTCGCCGAGATTTCCGCAAGGGCAGGGATTAGTTGAGGCGACCAGAATAAATTTTGCCGGATATTTAATGGATCCTTGAGCCCTCGAAATTACAATGCTGCCTTCTTCCAGGGGTTGTCTTAAAACTTCCAAAACGGTTCGCGGGAATTCGGCTAGCTCGTCTAAAAACAAAACACCTCTATGGGACATCGATATTTCTCCGGGCTTCGGATTTTTACCTCCGCCGATAAGAGAGATATTTGACGCTGTGTGGTGCGGAGACCTAAAGGGTCTAGTCTTTTTTAAGCCTTCGTTTTCTTCAAGTGTTCCGGCAACCGAATAGATTTTGGTTATTTCAATTGCTTCAGAGAGGCTAAGTTCGGGTAAAATGCCCGGCAAACTTTTAGCCAGCATAGTTTTTCCCGACCCCGGAGGTCCAAAAAACAAAATATTATGACCACCGGCGGCGGCAATTTCCAAGGCTCTTTTGGCATGAAGTTGACCCTTAATTGCCGAGATATCCAGATAATGGTTTTCTGTATGGCCGGAAAAAGGTTCGATTCTTTCCGGAATTAGCCTTTTTTCGTTATTTAAGTGGAAAATTAAATCTTTAAAATTTGAGAGGCCAAAAGTTTTCAGGTTGTTTTCCGGTATTTCTTTAACATTAGAGGACGGCACATAAACTTCGCTAACTTTTAGTTTCTCAGCTTCTAAAATGATCGGCAAAATTCCGTTAGTATGCCTTAGGCTGCCATCTAAAGAAAGTTCACCGAGAGCCAGAATTTCATTAAAATTTGCCTTAACTTGTACGGAAGCGGCCATAATTCCAAGGGCAATTGGCAAATCATAGGCCGGTCCTTCTTTGGGAATGTCCGCCGGGGCCAAATTAACGGTTATTCGGTTTTGAGGAAAGCGAAAACCGCTGTTTTTAATGGCTGCCCTTACCCTTTCCTTAGCTTCTTCAACCGCTTTGTCCGGCAGTCCAACAATAATAAATGCAGGCAAACCATCGGAAAGATCAACTTCAATTTGCATTTTAATTATTTTAAGCCCCCATGTGGTTGCTGATTTTATCTTTGCTAAGGCCATATACAAATTATACACGGAAAAAGGTACAATCTTCAAGACAATTGACGGTTGCCAAAAAAAGACTTGTGTGATATCATTTAGTATCCTCTTGCCAATAACAAAGGGCACATTTGGGTAAGTAGGTAAAATTAAACAGGACTTACGCAAAATAGCGCATCTATCCAAGCCAGAACCAAGTGAGATAAAATCTCTTTTCTCTACTGGAAGCATATCCGTAGATACGCTGACAGGAGAAAAAGGGATTTTAGCCGCTTGGTTTGGTTTGGGAAAGAAAGAGGGCGAAAGGGAATATGGCCAGAATTTGGGTTCCCAGCCTTTTTAAAAGCCTAACAACCAAATACCTGCACAGCTTGAATTGGCAAAAAATAACTCGAAACTTTCTTAAGCTTGTTTTGATTTATTTGCTTTTGGAACCTATTTTGATACCCACCTTAGTTAGCCTTGAGGCTAATTCCAATTCAAAAAATAAACCGAAAATAGTTAAGCGGATTTTATCAGCTTATACAATAAAATCTCAGTATGCCGAAGCGAATATTCAGAATGCCTCCTATTTACCTTCCAGCGGTTATGCCTGGCCCGTGAGGGGAGGGTTAACCCAGTATTTCCACTACGGACATCCGGGGCTCGATATTGCGCTGCCTTCAGGCAACCCTTGTGTTGCTTCAAAAAGTGGCATTGTCGAATATGCAGGATGGAGTAAAGGTTACGGAAATAATGTTGTTTTGTCCCATCCCGATGGTTCAAAAACCAGATACGCGCATTTTTCGGTAATTTTGGTTAAAACCGGACAAGGAGTTACCCAGGGTCAAGCAGTTGGTAAAGTTGGCAGTACGGGTTGGAGCACCGGCCCCCATGTTCATTTTGAAATTTACGAAAAAGGAATAGCAGTTAATCCTTTAGCAAGGCTAAAGTAAGACAGAATTAAGAATAATGAATTATGAATTAAGTATGTCAATGTAGAATAAAAGAAAGAAAACTATATTCTAATATTCCATATTCCCATTCTTGGGGCTTTATACTAAATTCTTTATTCTGTATTAGTTCTGTGCTAGAATAATCGGCATGAAATATTTTATTTTAGTTTTGGGCTGCCAAATGAATAATTCTGATGCTCTGAGAATAGAGACGGTTCTAAACGGCTTGAGATATGAAAAAACGGGGAAAGAAAAAGATGCTGATTTGATTGTGGCAGTTGCTTGCTCCGTTCGGCAATCCGCCATTGACCGAATTTACGGCAAGGTTAGAAATTGGCAAAAGGAAAAAAATAAAAGAAAGCTTGTAACGGTTTTAACCGGATGCGTACTTCCGGCAGACAAGAAAAAATTTTCCAAAGTTTTTGATTTGGTTTTTAATATCGAAAACCTGCCATTGCTTTCTAAAATGCTTAATAATTTAGAAGAAGCAAATGTTAAGGAAAGAGGGGAGTATTTAAAGCTAAAATCCATGCATAGCTCCGGCTTCCAATCTCTTGTTCCTATAATGACGGGATGTAATAATTTTTGTGCTTACTGCGCCGTTCCTTTTACCCGTGGCCGGGAATATTCAAGACCGATTGAAGATATTATTTCAGAAGTAAAAGAACTTGTAGAAAATGGCTGCAAAGAAATAACCTTGCTTGGCCAAAACGTTAATTCTTACGGAAATGATAAAAAAGATTTGCCGAATTTTGCCGAACTTTTATCGAAAATCAATGATGTTCCGGGCGATTTTTGGATTAGATATATTACTTCGCATCCCAAGGATATGTCCGATGAACTGATCAAAAAATTTGTTCAGTGTTCAAAGGTTTGCGGATATTTGCATCTCCCATTGCAAGCGGGAAGCGACCAAGTCCTAAAAAACATGAATCGTAATTATACGTATGAGCATTATAAAGATTTGATAGAAAAAGTAAGAGCTGAAAAGTTGGATATTGCTATTTCAACCGATATCATCGTGGGCTTTCCGGGGGAGACAATTGAACAATTTGAGGATTCGATGAAAGCTTTTGGGGAAATTAAATATGACATGGCTTACATCGCTCAGTATTCTCCGCGCTCCGGCACTAAGGCCGCTACTTTTGACGACAATGTAGATAAAAAAGAAAAGAAACGCAGACTAAAGGTCCTTACCAAAATTTTAGCGGGTACCGCATTGGAAAAAAATAAAAAATATGTCGGTAAAACGGAAAAAGTTTTGGCGGAAAAATTTGAGAAAGGGTTATTATTCGGTCATACCGATTCTTTCAAATTGGTTGCAATCTCCGGAGGAAGTAAGAATTATGTCGGCCAGTTTGTTATGGTAAAAATTATATCTGCAAACCCCTGGGCGCTAGAAGGAAAATGTCTATGATAATGTCAAATTTCAAATATCAAATGCCAAATAAAATTCAAATGCTAAAAATCCTAAATACTAAGCACCTGTCTCGACTGGCGTCTTGCCAAGGCGGACCAAATTCTAAACAAATAATAATATCAAATGTTCTAAACGTTTTAATAACTGAGATTCTTGACCCATCGGGTCATCAACCGAAGGTTGAGAAATTGTTTAGTATTTAGGTATTAGGATTTATAATTTTAAGTAGTTTATCATTTTTTTGTCTATTAATTAATTCGTAAAAAACGTTAAAATATAATCATGGAGAAACCTATGATTGTCATTATTGGTCCTACGGCGAGCGGAAAAACTTCGCTTTCTATTAATCTTGCCAAGAAATTTAATGGCGAGATTGTTAACGCGGA
The DNA here is from genome assembly GCA_000993275.1 of candidate division CPR2 bacterium GW2011_GWC2_39_10. GTDB lineage: Bacteria > Patescibacteriota > CPR2 > CPR2 > CPR2 > GWC2-39-10. The sequence goes on from LBVV01000012.1 coordinate 15,656, forward strand.
TTCTCAAAACGTTTATCGGGAAATGGACATTGGTACGGCTAAACCGAGTATTGAGGAACAACAGGAAGTGCCGCATCACATGTTAGATATTGTGGACCCGGATCAGGAATTTAATGTTGCGATTTATAAAAAAATGGCTAAGGAGGCTATTGGTAAAATTCAAGAAGCGGGAAAAATACCTTTTTTGGTTGGTGGAACCGGACTTTATATTGACGCCTTAATTTATAACTATCATATTCCGGAAGTAAAACCGGATAACAAATTAAGGGCTGAACTTTCTTTAAAGGATAACGATGAGTTGGCGGCAATTTTGGATGAGTTAGACCCGGAGGCGGCCGGCACCATTGATCCTAATAACCGTAGGCGGGTAATTAGAGCAATAGAAATTATTAAAGGCTCCGGTAAGCCACTTTCGGCCATGCGGTCAATGGAAGGCAAGCCGGAAAATGTTTTAATGTTGGGGACGGCTTTTTATGAAAAAGAAGAGCTTTACGAGAGAATAAACTTGAGGGTAGATCAGATGTTTGAGGAGGGTTTTTTGGAGGAATTTAAAGAACTTGCCGATAGCTATCCTTGGGATATTCCGGGTTTTAATGCCTTGGGATATCGTCAACTTGCCTTATATTTCAAAAAAGAGATTGATTTGTCTATGACAATGGAGACAATCAAAAAAGAAACCAGAAATTACGCCAAACGCCAGATGACATGGTTTAAGAGGAACAAGGATATTGTTTGGGTGAGAGACGAATTTCAAGCTTTCGATATAGTTGAGAAATTTATTGCTCAATAGTCTTTAATTCAAAAATCAAATCTCAAAAGTCAAAATGATAAATTAAAAGTCAAAATTTTTTAATTATTAATTATCATTATGATCTTTGATTTTTGCATTTTGATTTGGTCTATTTTGAGTTAAAATAGAACCATGAGATTATTTATTGCTCTTTGGGTTGGCAAATTTTTGTTGTTTTTGACCAGGAAAACCAAAAAGGGTGGCGGAACGGCATTGCCCGGGCTTATTGCCTTAAAAATTGATCCCAGGCTGGTTAAAAAAATTACTGCCAAGCTGCAAACGGGGTCTATTCTTGTAACCGGCACTAACGGCAAAACGACAACATCTAAATATATATTCGAGATTTTAAGGCAATCGGGCTTTAAGGTCATTTCCAACCGATCAGGCTCAAACTTAATGCGTGGTGTGGCCTCAACCCTAATTGAGAAATCAACTATTTTTGGAAGGCCAAGAGGCAACATTGGTCTTTTTGAAATTGATGAAGCTGCCATGCCCGATGCCACTAAATTCTTAAATCCAAAAATTGTTATCGTTAACAATCTATTTAGGGATCAATTAGACAGATATGGAGAGTTAGATAAAACGGCGTCACTCATTGCCGATTCCGTTAAAGACTTAAAAAACATAACACTGCTCTTAAATGCAGACGATCCGTTAGTCGCTTCACTTGGAAAGAATGTTGGTTCTTTAACTACGGTCTTGTATTTTGGACTTGAAGAAGATAACTACAATGCATCTTCTTTGGCTTCTTTCGATTCCAAAGACTGTCTATTTTGCGGTCAGGAGCTTGTATTCGACAAAAGATATTACGGCCATCTTGGTATCTACCATTGTTCCAATTGTAAATTTGCTCGTCCGGAGCCGGATTTTGTAGCTTCGGGAATAGAAATTAAAGGTGTAAGGTCAGCGAGGGCAAATTTTTCCCACGCGAACGACATTCTTGCAGCCCAATTGAAGTTATCGGGGATGTATAATATTTATAACGCTCTCTCGGCATATGCGGCAGCCAAAGTGTTAGACATTGACAACAATACTATCCGGCAAGCCTTGGAAGTGGTTGCGGCGGCATTTGGCCGAATGGAAAGAATTGAAGTTGACGGCAAAGAGGTATACATAATGCTTATAAAAAACCCAATTGGGTTTACTCAAGTTATGGAAACATTATCAACCGATCCGGCAGTAAAGAATTATTTTATTGCCCTAAACGACAATTTTGCAGACGGTACCGATATTTCCTGGATTTGGGACGCGGATTTGGAGTCATTATCCAAGGATTTTAAATTTATTGTCAGTTCCGGCATTCGGGCAGAGGATATGACTTTAAGACTTAAATATACCGATCTTGACATCAAAAAAATTGATACTATTAATAATATTACCGAAGCATTTGAAAAGGCTTTATCTTTAACCGGAAATAACGAAACTTTATACGTGATGCCCACATATACGGCTATGTTTACGCTTCGAAACTACTTAAAAGACAAAGGCGTGGTAATGGATTTTTGGGAGGAACAATGAGAAAAATAAAAATCTGTCATTTATACCCGGATGCCATGAACCTTTACGGAGATGTCGGCAACATTATTGCCATTAAAAAAAGGTGTGAATGGCGCGGTTTTGAATGCGAAATTATTGATGTAAAAGTTGGAGATCGGGTAAATTTTAATGACGTTGACATAATATTTATGGGCGGGGGGCAGGATAGAGGGCAGATGACCGTAGCTAAAGATTTAGTCAAAAAGGGAAAACAGATTCGAGAAGCAGTAGAATCGGACATGGCAGTTTTAACCATTTGCGGCGGCTATCAATTGTTTGGAAAATATTTTAAAACAACGGAGGGGGAGGAAATCCCGGGTATCGGAATTTTCGATGCTTTTACCGAAGCGTCAAATCAGCGTATGATCGGCAACGTTTTGGTGGATTGCCGCAGGACCACCTCGCATTGGTCCAATATGCACAAATTCAGTTTGCTGGAAAAAATGCATGCCAGTTTAGTCGGATTCGAGAACCATAGCGGGAAAACCATTTTGGGGCCCGCGGCGTATCCTTTGGGGCATGTAATAAAGGGTTACGGAAATGACGGAAAGGGTACTTTGGAGGGTTGCCAGTATCGCAATGCTTTCGGCACCTATTTGCACGGGTCTTTGCTTCCTAAAAACCCCTGGTTTGCGGATCATTTAATTATTTTAGGCCTAAGGCACAGATACGGGTCGGATTTTGAGCTGCCGGAATTAAACGATGATATTGAAATTATGGCGCATAATGCAGCCAGAGATAGAGTCTATACGGCGAGAGTAGATCATATATAGAAATGTCAAAGCTTGAGCACAAGTGCTGAACCGCCCTCACTTTCCATGTTGTCATTCCCGTGAAAACGGGGATCCAGGAAGTTTGGTCTTGCAATAAAGCTACTGGATTCCCGCCTCCGCGGGAATGACGGCTATGTGACATATTAGTATTTTAAAAGTGAGGGTGGTTCAGGCACAAGTCATTTACTTTTGGTCATAATTTTGCTATATTATGTAAGTTATAGATAGGAAGCAGGAATCAGAAACCAGGAAACACTTGAGTCGTAATATTTTCTAAATTCTTTTGCTTATTGTTTATTGACGTGCGGGCCGGTAGCTCAGCGGCAGAGCAGTTGCCTCTTAAGCAATTGGTCGTGGGTTCGAATCCCACCCGGCCCTCCAAGTGAGACACAACTTAGTTAATATGTAGAAATCCCTATGCCAAGGGATTTTTTAGGTTATAACTTTTCAATAATGAATCGATAAGCAACAAGATTCCTTTTAAGTGAATTCAAGGGCCAAAAACTTGACAAATAAGCATAAATTTAGTATAATCTATCTTCAGTTGAACCTTTACAAAGCCGTAAAGTCGCAACTTGGCTATTAAGAATTTAGTAACCAGCTTGCGGCTTTACTAAAAATTAAGACGATATTCGACCAGGGAGGCGATGCATTTGATTTGGGATGAAGCTCAGAGATATTTCCTATCTAAGCTAGAAGGAAATAGTCATGTATACAAAGATTTGCTACTAAGGCATTTAAAGCTAGTTGTTAATTGGGGTTTAATCATACTAAAGAAACATCTAGAGGCTGACAAAGAGATTACATTAACCTCGATATATCTTCACGATGTTGGCCGTTTGGCAATCCCAAAGCATGAAGATCACGCAGTAGCTTCTGAAGTTATGGCCAGAGAATTTTTAGCCAGTCAAGGCTATCCGCCAGACAAGATTGAAAGGATAGCCCATTGTGTCAGATCACATAGGTGCAATGATGTCCAGCCAGAAACCATAGAGGCAAAGATACTTGCTGTAGCTGATTCGGCTAGTCATCTCACGGATTACGCTTATCTTCATCTAATTCATAGTGGAGAAAAGCAGTATATCCTCGAGAAGCTGGAAAGAGACTATCGAGATATCGGCTTATTGCCAGATATCAAGAAACAGCTTGAGCCTTTGTATCTGGCTTGGGAGCAACTCTTGAAAGTTTTTCCGGATTGGAAACTTGAAGACATCGGAGATATTGTGTAAAGGAGTGGTTGTATGTCATCTGAAAGACAAAAAGCAATTGAGAGTCTAACCTGCTACGCCCTGACAGAGATGGCGGAAAAGTACGGTCCTAATGGTGAAACGCCCTTGGCGTATCACAACCCAGCCCATGTGGCAGAAGTCATGAAAGCCGCTCTAAATATCGGCGATCTGGCTTGCCAACATGGCAAAATCAAGTCCTCAGACCTTGATCTACTTGCAATCGCAGCATTTTTTCACGACATTGAGCAAGGTATGGGATCTGGCGCTAATGAAGATGAGAGTGCATGTATTGCCGCCGAAAAAATGAGAGAGACAGGAGCCTTCTCAGATGAGGAGATTCAAGCAGTTCAGTCGATGATCCGGTCCACAAAGGTGCGTTTTGACGAAAACGGCATCATGCATCAACTGGTTATGGACGTTGGTCACGGCTATCTGCCTCTTATTATGGCGGATGCGGATCTTTCTATCATGGGTGCAGCTCCAGAAGTCTACTGGGATTATATGGAATGGCTTCTTCAAGAGATGAAAAAGACAGCATATCCTTCGAAAGAAAAGCGGCGCGATTTCCTCAAGGGAATAGAAACGCTCTTAAAGAGCCATACTTTCTTTACCGAGGAAGCACAAGCACTCTACGGGAGGCAGGAGGAAAACTTGTTTGTTTGTAGGAAGCTTCTGGCGGAGCTTAAGTAGCAACCTATCGCCAGCATCTTAGGTAATTGCAGCATGTCTACTCAATTCAATTGCAAAAGAAGGAAATTATTGAGAGTAAATAAACATAACTTTTAATAACGGGAAGTATTTGGATAGTGGAGGAGGTAATGGTTATGAAATGGTTTGGGATAATAGTAAGGATTATCTTTAGTTTTTTTGGAATAGGATTTATCCTGATTGGTGTCGCTGCTGTATTTGGATCGCCTTTGGTTGGGTTTACGATTGCCGCAATCGGAATAGAAGTGATTGGCATTGCATCCGCTTGTTTCGGAACCTTCATTTTAGTGAGCGCAGTTCGCGGAAACTTCGAAATATAATATGACCGCTTATTACCTAGTAAATAAAGTATGTAAAAACAGAATTAGGTACAAGACCCCGTCTGCTCATTTGCAGATTGCCTTGAAGGGTCTATTTTTTATTGGCATTTTGGCTGATTGTTTTTCAGATCGCACCTGTTTTATATTCTAAATATTTTTTATAGAAATCATTATTTATTATCTTGGAGTATCTGCATAAATCGATCAATCCACTTCGATACAAAATTCGCTTGGCCCTCCAAATTTATCGAAGATAAATTTGTCCTGAGCGAAGTCGAAGGACATTTTTTTTATAAACACAGACTGTAAGTTTAAAAATCCCTCGTACAAGGGGTTTTTTGATGTTCGATAGTTTCATAAAAATCAATGAATTTCTTCGAGAATAATTACCACTTAAGGAGTAATCGAACATTTAGTCTCGACCAGCTATTCAAATTAGGGTTGCTTTCTCAAAGCTTCTTTCATTTTTGGGCTTAAAATAGTATAATTATTCGAGAATGATGGGAAATATTATAAATGATATAATTCCGCTAGATAGCAGATATGTTCCTTTAGTGCAACAAAAGTATTGTTGTGTTCCTGCTTGTATTTCAATGATTATGCTTAGGAAAGGTATTCCTCTTCTTCCTCAAGAACTGATTGGTTATGAATTAGGGCTGGTAGTTCCAGATAAGGTAGCTAACAAATTTTGGAATCCACGGGTAGGAGAGCCTTATTCTTCAGGTTATGGAACAAATGTTGGTGAAGACAAAATTAATCCCAACACAGCTTTTGCTAAGTTGAATATACCTCTTAAGATGAACTTTAAATACATCGATGAGTTTGATGATGAAGAAAAGTTCTTGGAGTATTTAAAAGCTGTAATGGAAAAAGATAAAGATGTTTTAGCTTGTTTCGATTGGGGCACTTTCTCCGGGAATAAAGAAAAGAAGTGGGGACACGTTTGCTTGGTTGATATGGTTGACTTTAATAAAAAAGAAATAAGGTTGATTGATCCAGGGTATACAGAACCCAAATGGGAAATTGTTTCTATTGAGGTCTTATATGAAGCAATGAAGACCCATACAGCCGAAAATGGAGGCGGCTTTTGGGAAGTAAGGAAAGAGGAGTAATTAAATAATGACCGAAGAAAATACAAATATTATGACGTCTTCAAAAATTTATATAGCTCAATCTAAAATTCCTAATGCTGGACGAGGGGTCTTTGCTGCTATAGCCATAAATAAGGGTGATGTAATAGAAATCTGTCCTGTTTTTGTTCTTCCTCGAAAAGATTATAAAGTTATTAAACAGACGGCCCTAAGAAATTACTATTTTATGTGGGGTAAAGTAACCGTAGGCGTGTGTTTTGGTTTTGGGTCATATTACAACCATTCATATCAAGCTAATGCAACCTATAAGAAAAGAATTAAAGAGCAGCTAATCGATTTTGTTGCCATAAAGGATATTAAAAAGGACGAAGAAATAATCGTAAATTATAATTACGGGAATCCGGATGATCAAAATCCTTTATGGATAAAAGAGATATCAGCCCCAAAGGCAGAAGTATGAATAAAGTAGAAGTAGTCAATAAATTAAAAGAACTATATCCTAAAGCCAATATCGTTCTTAACGATGAAAAAAATCCAACCGAGATTGTTGCTGAAACGGAACCGGACAAGGGTAAGGCAATTGCGGTAATTGATAAGTCAGCGGCTCATCATCACAATTACACAAAAGAAAGATATATTATTCAAAGAGGCTCGTTAGAGCTCTTTGTTGATGGCACAAAGCATGATCTTAAGGAGGGTGATGTATTTGATATTGAACCGGGCCAAGTCCATTATGCAATTGGTAATCAGACTTGGTTTGAAGAGATAAGTACCCCGCCTTGGTCAATAGAAGATCATTTTTTGGAGGAAGAATGAAAACTATACTTTTATTATCACATTATAAAGAAGTGCAAGGTTGGATCAGTCATTTTTAAATAAAAAAAGGTGGCATAATTGCCACCTACAGGTTTGAATTTATAACTATCCTTGCTTTTTGTATTGCGTTTAAATAATCAACCGCCCAATCCGGAGCATAATGGCTTGGGGATCCGTACACCAAAGTATTTAATTGCGACATAATTGGCCCGTCAATAAGCTCTAGTGTATAAACCAAGTTTTTCTGTTTCACTTTATTTTTGGCATTTTCCCAGTAATCGATACCGCCAACGGCGATTTTAATTGAACTTTCGATATCCCGAATTCTTTTGTTTAATCTTTTAATTCGGAATTGGCCGAAAAAAGACGTTTTTGAAATACTGTCTAATTTCTTTTCCCAATTTAGCTCTTTTCTAAATTTCTGTGTTGATTCCAGGGTGTTTTTGTGGTTTTCGATATTGTCGTCAATATAACCAAGTACCTCATCAAGTGCTTGTTCTAAATTCATTCTCCCTCCTTTGTCAACGTGCTTGATTAACCATTTTACCGAATAATTTACTAAAAATCAATTCCAAATTCGGGAGTTTGCCAAGGTTTTATTGACAATTAAATAAAATATTGTTATAATTTCGTTTGCACATTAGGTGGAATGGTTATGATAGTAAATTAAAAAAATAATAATGCATTAATCGGCTTACCGTTGTAATAAAATAGATTGTCATTTAAATTCCTGGCTTAAGGCTAGTTTAAATACATAATTGAACGAGAATGGGGGTGTTCCACATGATTGATTTAAACCAAATTATTGTAGAATTCTTGAAAGCGGCAGGGCTTGATGAAGCTTTTCATTTCCTAGGCGTACGCATAAGTACTGTCGGACTTATATACGTATACACAATTTGTGCCTTAATTTCCGGAGTATATGTGATAATTAGCACATTAGTCGGTGAAGTCTTAGACTTTTTGGATGTTGGTGATGGCAATGGAATGGTGCCGGCAGTAGCTATAGGAACTCTGATATTCTCATCAGTTGGCGGCCTCTCACTTTTTTTTACGCAAACAACGCCGCTTGGCTCTATTGGCTATGGTTTCACTGGAGGCATTGTGACCTTTGCGTTTGCTCTTTTTGTAATGAGGTGGCTTAGCAAAAACCAATCAAACGATATAGTCACGACCGATTCTTTGTTGGGCGAAACAGGGACTGTTCATGAGCGAATAAATAATGGTCCTGGTGTTGTAAAAATGATCCACAATGGGAAGGGGGAGTATTTTAGGGCGTATAGCGGGCAAGTAATCGGTTCAGGAGAACTGGTAAGGATTACAAATGTCCGTAGTTCCAGAGAAGTTGATGTAGAAAAGGTGTAGTTAAAGAATATTGTGAGGAGGGTCTAAGTTGTTAGAACTTATTGGCAGTTTGGGTGGAGTTGCAATACTTTTACTTGGGCTAAGTGTTGGGTTTGGTGCATTAGTGCTGGCAATAAAAAAGATGTACAGAATAGTGCCTCCAAACTGGGCGCTAATTATTGCTGGTACGGGCAAGAGAAAAGGCAGAGATGAAAAAGATGAAGATGGTCGTTCGGGTGTTACTAGAAAAGTTGTTACCTCAGGTGGCGTTTTCGTAATTCCTTTTATTCAAAAGGCGTACGAAGTACCGCTAGAAGTGATGAAAATTGACGTAAATGTGCGTCATGTTCCATGCTCAACAAAAATCCCAATTGACGTTGAGTCAACTGCCAATGTACGCATTGGCAATACCGAAGAAGAGATAAATATGGCCGCAATGAGATTCCTGAGCTGGGGTGATAGCCAGCGTATTGAAAATATCCAAGAAGTCTTGGCAGGATCGCTTAGGGCAATCATAGGGAAGCTGACTCCGGAGGCGATGATTGAAGATCGTGATGAATTCTCATCGCAAGTGCAGTCAATTGCCTCGAAGGAATTGCAACCAATGGGAATAGTTATTGATGTATTAAACGTAAAAGAGTTATCGGATACTCAGGGATACATTGATAATTTGGGCGTGAAACAAGCAGAGGAAGTTCGTAAGGAGGCAGAAATCGCCAAATTCGATGCCGATCTGTTAATAACACAAAGAGAACAATCTACCGAACTTCAAAAATCAGAGGCCATAAGAGATACAGAAATGAAAAAAGCTCAAAATCTTGCTCAAGTAGAGCAGGAACAGGCGAAAGCTTCACAGGCGGGGCCGCTTGCAAAAGCAGAGGCAGAAAAGGGAGTTGTTCAAGCAAGCACTGCGCTTGCTAAGTTGAAAGCTATAGAGACCGAAGAAAATCTGGTCTCCCAAGTTATTAAGCCGGCGGAAGCGGAGGCAAAAAAGGTAAAGATTGTAGCAGACGGTGAACGCGAAGCGACTATCGTAACCGCTGATGCTTCAAAGCAAAAAGCAGTTCTTGATGCCCAAGCTGATAAAGAATCTGCAATTGAGCGAAGTGAAGGTCAAGCCAAAGAAATTACGGCGATTGGTATCGCTGAGGCTGGAGCTACGGAAGTAAAAGGAAAGGCAGAAGCTACAGTCGGTGAGCTTAAGGCAAGAGTTCAAGGCGCGGAAATCCGCGAGGTAGCTTTAGCAAAGGCCGAAGGAATGGAGAAGGAAGCAGAAGCTTTGAATAAGCTTCAAGATGCTGGCATAGAGATCAAAAAACTGGAAATAATGCCAGACGTGGTAACTGCTTATGCGCTTGCAATCAGCAATGTCGACAACATTGTTGTTACCGGAACTGACGCAATGCAAAACTTCTACGGCATGATCGGTAACGTGATTCAAGGTTTTATGAATGGGGGCATGCAAGCTACTGGCCAGAAAAACGACGATAACAAGGGAATATTGCCTGGCATAAAGTTTCCGTTGCTTAGTGGAGGAATGCCGGATATGAAGGCTACAGTCAATTTAGATAATGCTGAAGAGCGTTTTAAAGTAGCCGAGAAGCTAACTAGCGCGCTAAGCGGCATTACCGGTGATACGCTAAAGGCTAAGCTTTCGAGTTTAAGAAGCCAATACGGCATCATCATAAACTCTCTGGTTGAGAGCGAATTTTTCGATGAAATTCTCCAGATGGCCGAAGCAACACAAGCGGGATCGTTGGACGATCAGGTTATGGCGTTCTTGGATCTTGTTAACGCCAACGCTAACATTAAGGACAAGCTTGTTAGGTTTGTTCCTTATATAGAGACGTTAGCGCCGAAAGCAAAAGAGATAGTAGAAAAAAGGCCAAGAAGAGGCTAATCATTTTTCACTGTTTCTAGTCGAAATTTAAAAAATATAACCTAGGGTCTCCCTCAGCATTCTTTAATAGAAAAAGTTGAGGTGAGGCCTTTTATTTTTTCTATTAAAATTGATATAATGAGATAATTAAATAGGTATTTTATGCAAAGACAAGTTTTAAAATCAAAAATACACAGAGCGGTAGTGCGAGACAAAAACTCAGAGTATGAGGGCAGTATTACTATCGGCAAGGAATTGATGGACGCGGCTGACTTGTGGTCTTACGAAAAGGTTTTGGTGGCGGACTTAAATAACGGCAACCGTTTTGAAACTTATGTAATTGAAGGTATTAGCAAAGAAATTATTGTAAACGGTGCGGCAGCCCATTTAGTAGAAATTGGCGATAAATTAACGATAATGGCCTTTGCGGTTACAGATGAACCCATAAAGCCCAAAATTTATAAATTTTAGTTTGAGTTTTGCTTTTTATTCTTAAAATAGGCTACGACGGCTAGCGATAGTGTAATTAATGCTATTAAATCAAAAATAGCAGCTAGTAAATCTCCCGTGACACGACCAATAATTAGACTAATACCCCCCATAAAAGCTAAAATTTTTGGTGATAATAATTTATTCATTTTTTCTCCTTTTATTAAGTATAGTATGAAAGATATTTTATAAAATGGCTATTCTTAATCATGGCTTTTTTGTTTCATTTGTGCTAATATCCAGGCATATTTAAGCCATCGGAGAGTAATAAAGGGGGAATTATTTTGAAGAGAATGGCTAATTTATTTAGGAGGGGGTGCATTGACAATTAAATATTGTTTTTAGCGGACGTGCTTACAATGTTTAAGAGAAAAATTTGATTGTAGAGGAGGGAAAAGACAGTGGAAATTACACGTTTTTACCGAAAACCGGCTTTATCGGTTTCCGGTACAAGACAACTGCTTGATCATGTTCAAAATGTGCTTGGCTTTGAAGTTCCAAGAATCCGCACGGAAACTTGCTATTATGTCGAATCGGACAAGCCGCTAACACGAGGCGAGATTGCAAAAATGCGGTATCTTCTTGCTGAAACGTTTGAACCACAGAATCTGGCAAGAGTGACGTTTCTATCTAAGAACAGCCGGAAACACAAAACAATTCTTGAAGTTGGATCAAGACTGAGCTTTGAGACTCCCTGGTCATCCAGTGCGGTGGCAATTTGTCATCGCTGTGGCATTACAAAAGTTAATCGAATTGAGCGCTCTGTAAGAATCGCTTTGCCGGTTAAGGTGTCCGATTCTCAAAAGATGGATATCTTAAAGCCGCTTTATGATCGGATGACTCAGGCAATCTATGACAAGCCACTTCGCAGTTTCGATTTGGGAGTTGTGCCGGAGCCGGTCCGGACAATTCCGGTTTTGGAAGAAGGGCCGGAGGTTCTATATCGGTTCAACGTTGAACTGGGTTGCGCTTGGGATGATGCAGACATCATGGATTACATATATCCGATGTTTGCTCACGATCTCAAAAGAAATCCTACTGACGTTGAATTGTTTCAAATCGCACAGTCAACAACTGCCGAGCATTCACGGCACTGGTTCTTTAAGGGTGAGCTTGTCATCGATGGTGAGCCTGTGCCCGAAAAGGACTTGATGGAGATCATCAAGACGCCGTGGAAGCGAAATCCCGGTAATTCGGTAATTGCTTTTGATGATGACAGTTCGGCAATTAGGGGTAGCAAGGTAAAGCTTCTTATGGCATCTGATCCGTCTAAACCGAGTCAGATAGTTACAAAAGAGGTGGTGGCACATCCAACACTTACTGCCGAAACCCACAACTTTCCATCCGGAATCGCACCGTATCCCGGTGCCGCTACCGGAACCGGTGGCCGAATTAGAGATAATCAGGCTGTCGGTCGCGGTGGACTAGTTGGGGTCGGAGGAACAATGTACTGTGTGGGACATCTCCGTATTCCCGGTTATGATTTGCCATGGGAACAAGATGGCTGGTGGCATTCACGCGATTTGGCTTCACCGTTGGATATCAAAATCAAGGCATCCAACGGAGCGTCTGATTATGGCAACTGTTTTGGTGAGCCGGTGATCTATGGTTCTGCAAGAAGCTTTGCCATGAAAACCTTAGATAGTGAGTACCGTGCTTGGCATAAACCAATTATGTACACGGTTGGCGCCGGAAGGATTTTAGACGACCACATTAAAAAGGGTCAGCCTGAATCCGGCATGATTGTTGCGCAGGTGGGTGGCCCGCCTTACCTCATTGGTATGGGTGGCGGTTCAGCCAGCAGTATGTCGCAAGGTGAGAACAAGGAAGACTTGAACCACAATGCGGCTCAACGTGGCAATCCGGAAATGGAACAGCGCATGAACCGGTTTATGAGGGCATGTATCGAGCTTGGCGAAGCCAACCCAATCATTTCAGCGCATGATTTAGGTGCTGGTGGCGATTGCAATGCTTTACCGGAGATAGTTGATCCTGCGGGTGCTATCATCAAGCTACGTAATATCCCCGTCGGTGATAAAACGCTGTCGGTGTTAGGCATCTGGGGTAACGAGTCTCAAGAGAGAAATGCTATCTTAGTATGGCCGGACAAGCTGGAGCTGCTGAAGAAAATCGCAAGCAGGGAAAATGTTCCACTTGCGGTGGTCGGTGAGGTTACCGGAGATGGTCAGCTAGTCGTTGTTGATGATAACGATGGTTCAACTCCGGTAAATCTGCCGCTAGGCAAGATCCTCGGCGAGCTGCCTCGAAAGACCTTCCGGCTTACTCGCAAGAAACCAGTTCTTAAGCCTCTCGAAATACCAAAAGATTTAACAGTAGATGGGGCTTTGTGCGAAGTCATGCGACTGGTCTCAGTTGGTTCAAAACGGTTTCTTACTACTAAGGTAGATCGGAGTGTTACCGGTTTAATTGCCCAGCAGCAATGCGTGGGCCCAAATCAGCTCACTTTGTCCGATTACGCTGTGATTGCCGACAGCTACCAAGAGAAGACTTCAGGAGTTGCTTTAAGTATAGGCGAGAAGCCAATCATCGGTCTTATTAACCCCAAAGCCGGGGTGCGTATGAGCTTTGCCGAAGCACTTTTTAACATGGCACCGGCAGTCATCACGAAAAGAGAGGATATCAGACTTTCACTTAATTGGATGGCTTTAGCCAAAAAAGACGGTGAAGGCGCTGATATCTATGATGGCGCATGTGCTGCTAGAGACATTTGCTTGGATTGGAAAATTGCCATTGATGGCGGTAAAGACAGTCTTTCTATGGCAAGTAAAGTTACCGATCCTTATGGAAATGTTCACACGGCAAAGGCACCTATGGAAGCAGTGGCTGCGTTTTATGCCCCAATGCCCGATGTAACCTGTAAGGTTACGCCGGATCTTAAAGAGGAAGGAAACTTCTTGTTGCTTATTGATTCGGCAAGAGGCAAGAATCGTCTTGGAGGATCAGCCTTTGCTTATGTAAATGGTCAACTTGGAGACGAAGTTCCGGATGTTGATGACCCAATGCTGGTAAAACGAAGCTTTGAAGCAATTCAAGAGCTTGTTAAAGCTGGTATGATTGTATCAGCGCATGACCGGATTGGTGATGGCGGTCTTCTTGTAAATATCCTCGAAATGGCGTTTGCCGGTAACTGCGGGTTGAATTTAGACCTCACCAGTTATAGCAGTGAAATGTTCGAGGTTCTCTTTAGCGAAGAGGCGGGAATGATCGTTGAGTGCAAAAAACTCGGAGAGGTTATGGCGTTTCTTGCAAAGAGAGATATTCCATCTGTGCATCTAGGTGAGGTTGGAAGACAAAACGGGATGATCTCATTGAATTTCAATAACGAAACTGTGCTGCAAAAGCGCATGGTGAACCTAAGAGAAATTTGGGAAGAAACCAGTAGCCGTATTGACGAGCTTCAAGCCAACCCGGAATGTGTTCGACAAGAGAGAAGCGTCAACAGTCTCCTTATCAGACCGTTGCCGCATAAAGTTACGTTTCAGCCGATTTCGACGTCAAGTTCAATTCTGAATCACCCGGATAAGCCCAAAGTGGCGATGCTACGGGAACAGGGAACAAATGGTGATCGGGAGATGACGGCAGCCTTTATGGCAGCCGGTTTCGATGTCTGGGATGTTATAACTACAGACATTATCGAAAAACGTATTACTATGGATTCATTCCGAGGCTTGGTATTGCCGGGAGGATTCTCTTTCGGTGATGTTCTTGATGCCGGTAAAGGCTGGGCGGCAGTTGCACGGTTCAATCCAATTCTTGCCAATGAGCTTGCTATGTTTTTTGCAAGACCGGACACCTTCAGTTTCGGTGTTTGTAATGGTTGCCAGGCGATGGCGCTTATCGGAGTTCCGGGGTTTGACTTGCCTGATGAGAAAAAGTTTAGGTTTATTCAGAACGTCTCCGATCGATTTGAGTCACGCTACTCTGCGGTAAAGATTATGGATAGCCCGGCGATCATGCTAAAAGGCATGGCAGGTTCGATTCTTCCTATCTGGGTTGCTCACGGCGAAGGCCGTTTCTACTGCCCGGACGAAGAAGTGCTTGATGAGATTCTATTCAACAATCTAGCACCGATCCGATACGTTGATTCGTGTGGAAGTCAGACAACGGTTTACCCCTTCAACCCAAACGGCAGCACAGATGGTATTGCTGCCATATGTTCTTCTGATGGACGACATCTTATCATGATGCCGCATCCGGAACGAGGATATATCAAGTGGCAGCTAGCACATATTTCTAAGGAGTGGCAATCATTCGATGTTAGTCCGCTCCTAAGGATGTTTCAAAACGCATACGCATGGTGTATGCCAAACTAAATAGCGACTAGTTCGTTAATAAGACCCTGACAGGATGTCACCTTGACAACCTTGAAGGGTCTTTTTCTTTTAGCTTCATAAAGCCACTAAATTTAAAGATCAAATTTTTTCAAAACAGTAATGTGTCATTTGCGGATATTTTAATTTAATAAGCCTGTTATAATCTAATGGATGAAAAGAGTTCAAATAAGTGTAATTGGGATTGTACAGGGGGTTGGTTTTAGGCCTCTTACTTTTAATTTGGCTAAAAAATTCAATTTGGCTGGTTTTGTTTTAAATGATTCCCTGGGAGTTAAAATTGAGATTGAGGGAAGGGCGGAGGATGTAGACAATTTTATTTTAGAACTGAAAAACAATCCCCCAAAATCTTCAAAAATTGAAAGAATTAGTATTAAGGAAATTGATTTTAAAAAAGAGACGAGTTTTTTAATAAAGCAAAGTAAAAATACTAATAACCGCCAAAATATTTCCTCAGATTTGGCGTTATGCAAGGATTGTGAAAAAGAATTATTTGATCCCAAAAACAGGCGTTACCGCTATCCGTTTATTAACTGCTATAACTGCGGGCCGCGTTTTACGATTATTAGAAAAATGCCTTATGACCGTAAGAATACGACAATGGCAGATTTTAAGATGTGTCCGGAGTGCGAGGCGGAGTATAAAGACCCTTCTAATAGGCGTTTTCATGCCGAGCCTATTGCTTGTTCAAAGTGCGGGCCGGTAATTGCAGGAATCAGGAATCAGGAATCAGGAATCAACGTAATAGGCGAAGAAGCGATTCAGGAGACCATAAAGTTTATTAAAGAAGGCAAGATAGTGACCATTAAAGGGTTGGGAGGGTTTCAACTGGCATGTGACGCTACTAACGAAAAAGCCGTATCCGAACTAAGAAAAAGAAAAAACCGCCCAACAAAGCCCCTGGCTTTGATGGTTAGAGATTTGGAAGTGGCCGAGGAATACACAAAATTTCAAAAGGATTCGACCGTTTTAGAGGGTCTAACCCTCTTGGGGCAAGAGTCGCCTATTGTCCTTCTTGAGAAAAGAGGAAGCGATGTTTCGAATCTTATTGCTCCTAATCAACAAGATCTCGGAATAATGCTTCCCTATACGCCGCTTCATAAACTGATTTTTGAAAACTTAGAAATTGCGCTGGTTATGACTTCGGGTAATATAAGCGGAGAGCCTATTATCACAGACAATAATGAGGCTTTGGAGAAGTTGGCCAAAATTGCTGATTATTTTTTAATGAATGATCGAGATATTCATTCCGGTTATGACGATTCGGTGGTAAAGGTGGTGGATGGGGAAGTGCAGGTTATTAGAATGGCTAGGGGATATGCGCCAAAAAAAAATACTATTAATGATAATTTACCGCCCATGCTGGCTGTTGGCGGGGATTTAAAAAGTACTTTTGCTTTAGCTTGTGGTAACGAAGTTTATATAAGTCAGTATCTCGGGGATCTTCAAGGTTTTGATAATTTAAAAAGGTTCGAGGAAACGATATCCCTATATCAAAACCTATTCAAAATTAAACCCAAGTATATTGTTCATGATTTACATCCCGGCTATTTTTCAACAAAATGGGCTATAAAGCAGGGGATAGAAACTATTGCAGTCGGGCATCACAAAGCTCACATTGCCAGCGTTATAGCAGAGCATCAAGTAAAAGAGCAGGTAGTTGGCGTTGCGTTTGATGGCTTGGGTTATGGGGAAGATGGTAATTTATGGGGCGGAGAGTTTTTTGTGGGTGATTTGGGCAGCTTGGAAAGAGCGGCCCATTTTGATTATTTTGCTCTGCCGGGTGGCGATGTGGCCGCTAAGGAACCATGGCGGGTGGCGGTATCGCTTTTATTTAAGGCAGGAGTTTCCGAACAAAAAATTAAATCTCTGTTTCCGAATAAGGATTTTATCAGCATAAAAAAGTTGATCGAACTAAAAATTAATTCGCCATTAACTTCAAGCGCGGGTAGAATATTTGACGCGGTGGCGGCTATTTTAGGCTTTGATGGACCTGTGACTTATGAAGGTGAAGCGGCAATGTGGCTAGAGAATTTAGCCTCTTTTTCTTGTCATTCGGAACTTGATTCAGAATCCTATCGTGCATCCCGAGAAGCTGGATTCCGGGTCAAGCCCGGAATGACAAATGGGGATGGTTTTTATCCCCTTATTCTTAATACCCGAACAATTAATTTAGACAAAATGTTTGTTCAAATTATTAAGGATTTAGAAAACGGTGTTAAAAAAGAAACTGTTGCTGCTATGTTTCAAAACACTATTGTTGAGATAATTTTACAAAAAGCTGCTAATTTGGCCAGCGAGAATCAAATAAATGCGGTTGCATTATCCGGCGGCGTGTTCCAGAATAGTTTTGTCTTAAGCGTATCCGTTAAAAAACTAAGAGCAAAAGGCCTAAAAGTCTATTATAATAAAGAAGTCCCCATAAACGATGGCGGAATTGCTTTAGGCCAAGTTATTCTGGGAGCAAAATACTTGAAGAGGGTCTAACCCTCCTAAAAGAGGGTTAGACCCTCAAAAGGAAAAAAATGTGCTTAGCGGTGCCGGGAAAAATCATCAAAATAAATAAAGATATTGCGACGGTAGATTTTGGGGGTGTTGAAACCAAAGTCGGTTTGCATTTGGTTGATAGCCCAAAAGTGGGGGATTGGGTTATTTCCCATGCCGGTATGGCAATTCATAAGATGACGGAGTGTGAGGCAAGAAAAGTATTCAGGGCGTTTGAGGGCAAAGTATAGTTCGTCCTTGTCATTCTGCCTGTCTCGTTTGGCACTCACCAAGACGGGCCTGTCTCGATCCAAGGCGGGCGAAAGCAGGATTCTAGGAGGAGGAACTGGGTTCCTTGTCCCTTACAAGTCGGGCAGGCAAGCCAGGGATGAAAGAGAGTATGGATCCCGGATCAACTGATTATATTTTTTATAGGTATAGTCCGGGATGACAATAAGAAAGCAAATATGAAAATATTAAAAGATATAAACAACAAAGCTAAACACCTAAAAAAACCCATCAAGATCATGGAGGTTTGCGGTACCCACACTATGGCGATTGCCAAAAATGGGCTTAAAAGTTTATTGCCGGAAAATATCCAGCTAATTTCTGGGCCCGGATGTCCGGTCTGTGTTACCGATCAAAGCGATATTGAAAAGATTATTTATTTGTCTTTACTT
>LBVV01000013.1:0-7753 GCA_000993275.1 candidate division CPR2 bacterium GW2011_GWC2_39_10
CATAGTATCAGTCTCTCTCTTTCCTTTGCTGCCGCATTTCGAACATTTTACATTTACCCAATCAGTAATAGCCGCTAACGGAGACTCGCCAGTACCGGTTGGCTTGTAGCTTTTAACCTCCGGTAAAGTAACCGGCAGTTCATTTTCCGGCACTGCAACCGGACCGCATTTCTCGCAATGAACAATTGGAATTGGCTCTCCCCAATAACGTTGTCTGGAGAAAACCCAATCCTTCATCCGGTAAGTTACTTTTTTCTCAGCCCTTCCAGCTTTCTTCAAATCTTGTATAATTTTTTCTTGTGCTTCATGGGAGGTTAAACCGGTGTATTTTCCCGAATTTTCCAGGATGCCCTCATCCGTAAAGCAAGTATTACCTTCTGCTCTATCCCAAATTAGCCGCATATCTTCACGATTTACAAACTCATCCATCTCTTTTTTAGACAACCAAACAATTTCGTGAAGCGCTTTTTCTTCTATATCAACATAAGCTTGCTCGTCATTTCTTAACTGAAAAAGCAAGGGCACAAAATGCGCAAATCGGTTTTCCTGTTTCTTCGATTGGTAAAATTTGGAATTGACGATTCCGCCTAGTTCCTTAATAAATTCAACATTTTTGTAGCCTGTTTCTTCAGTAATTTCCCTAAGTCCCGCTGACGCGGCATCTTCGTTTGCCTCTATGCCACCAATAACAAAACCTCTCCAATCGCTAACCTTCCACAAGACACCCATATATTTGTCTTCTTTCCAATGTTTTACGACACAAACGACAGCTCTTCTTTCCGTTACCGGCATCTCTTCTTTAAAAGAATCCGCACCCTGACTTCGCACAATTAACGGGCTAATAACTTCGCGTATCTCGATACCAAATTTTTCGGCAAACTCAAAATCCCTCTCGTCATGAGCCGGAACCGACATCACGGCACCGGTTCCATAACCAAACAGAACATAATCGCTAATCCAAATGGGAATTTTTTCGTTATTCACCGGGCTAATGGCATATGCTCCCGTAAAAACACCGGTTTTGATTTTTTCCGTCATTCTTTCCAATTCGGTTTTTTTCTTCGTTTCTGCAATATATTTTAAAACTTCATTTTTTTGATCTTTTGTTGTAATTTTATTTACCAACGGATGCTCCGGCGCCAGCACCATAAAAGTGGCGCCAAAAAGAGTATCTGCTCTAGTAGTAAAAACCTCTAGTTGCTCACCGAAATCTACAATATCAAATTTAATCAAAGCGCCTTCACTTCTGCCAATCCAGTTTCTTTGCTGCTCTTTTATCATTTCTTCCCAATCTAGGCCATCTAAATCATACAAAAGCTTATCAGCATAATCGGTTATCTTTAAAACCCATTGGCGCATTGGACGCTGCTCCACTTCGCCGCCGCATCTTTCGCAATTTCCCGCCTCCAAATCTTCGTTAGAAAGCACCGTTTTACAACCCGGACACCAATTGACAGGCTCATTAGACTCATATGCTAGCCCCTTTTTAAATAGCTGCAGAAAAATCCATTGCGTCCATTTATAATACTCAGGATTCGTGGTATTAATTTCTCTGTCCCAATCGTAATTGAAACCGATATCCTTAAGCTGGTCTTTAAATATTTTTATGTTTTCTTTAACCGCTTCCGCCGGATGAATTTCGTTTTTTATAGCGTAATTTTCTGCCGGCAAGCCAAAAGCGTCCCAACCCATGGGATGCAAAACTTCGAACCCCTGAAGAGTTTTAAACCTTGAAAAAACATCAGTTGCTATATAGCCCTTAGGATGACCAACATGAAGCCCGGATCCAGATGGATATGGGAACATATCGAGGCAATAAAATTTAGGTTTTTTCGATTTTTCGTCAACTTTATAGAGTTTGGTTTCTTCCCAAATTTTCTGCCATTTTTGTTCGATTTTTGCCGGCTCATATTTTTTCATTAAACTACCTTTTATACTTTTTTATAAATTACAAAATTTGTTTTTTGCTAGGAACCTTATGTTTCCTAGCAAGATTTTATCATTTTTTGGCCTTAATTAAAAGGGAATCAAAAACAAAATTATTTGTTCAATAATTGTATAATCAATAAGACCGCTTAATAATTTAAATTAGCTTCTTCTTCGCCCAAAACCTGTCTTGTCTAACTAAATATTTAACATCGTTTTTATTTTTTAAAATTTGTTTGACCAGCTCTTCCATAAATATCTTATTTTGAGAGCCTTTAGCTAAAACAATATCTCCCTCTTTTAAAATGGTTTTAAGATATATGCCGGCGTCTTTTGAATCTACAAAAGTGTGGACATTATCAATGGCCATTCCTCTTTTTAGAGCTTCACCTGCGATAAAATGATTAGCTTCATCTCCAACAGTTATTAAAACATCAGCCACGTTGAAAGCTAAGCTTCCAATTTCTCTATGCGCTTCCTCAGACATTTTTCCCAACTCATTCATGCTTCCTAAAGCCAAAATTTTTCTGCCGGAGAAATTGTCCACCGTTAATATTGCCGCTTTTACGCTTTCGGGGCTTGAATTATAAGAATCATCAATAATAAACGATTCTTTTGCGCCGGCAAGCGGATTCATTCTGCCCTTATACGCCCTAAAATCTCTAAATAAAGTGGCCATTTCGTCAATTGTAAATCCGTATTTGTAGCCAACTCCCACTGTCGCCAAAATATTGTAAATAGAATGTTCTCCCACCGTTTTAGTTTTAAATTCTGCAGTATGTTTGCCTAAGTTTATCTTAAAAACCATGCCATTAACCGAAATTTTTTCTACTTTGTACGAAATTTCCCCCTTTTTACCGTATGGAAGAACCGGCACGGGCGACTTTTTAATACTCACCTGATCTTCATTAATAATGGCAAGTTCCTGAGTCGCATTTAATATTTCCAGTTTTTCTTTTTCAAGCTCTTTTATGGAAGGAAAATTGGCCATATGAACCGGGGTAATTGCGGTAATTACGGAAATTTTGGGTTTAATAAAAGACGTTAAATATTCCATGTCTTTTGGCTTATCAACGCCCATTTCCAAAATTAAAATTTTTGGATAATTTTTGTCCCATAGCCTAGCTATCGCTTTTACAAAGATAATAACCCAGCTAAAAATATTATAAATTTGTCTTGGATTTTCGGCCTGGATAATGGCTAAAGGCACACCAATGGCCGAGTTGTAGCTTCCTCCGGGTGCATAAACGTCATATTTTTTCGAGAGAAGGTAATTTACCGCTTCTTTAACCGAAGTTTTCCCAACCGTTCCGGTAATACCAATAATTTCCGGCCGATGTTTCTTTAATATCCTAACCGCTAACTTCTTCAAAATTTTTTCAATTAAAACGCGCAGCTTCTCTTTCATGATTAACTACCCTCTTTAATTACAAGAACTTAGCCAGCAAATAACCAATTCCAATGCCGACAATAGTGGTCAAAAACAAATAAATAATCGCAAAAACAATAAACTTTCCGACAGATTTTTTCTGATTATTTGAAATATTATCATTTCTTGCTAACTTTCTAGCTGATTCTTTCTTTTTAACTTCTTCCCCGAGATCCCTTATGCTAACTTCCTTCTTTTCTGACACCGGCTTATTCTCTTGCGGTTTTTCAATTTTTTTAACGGAATCAACCGATGGCAACCCGCCAAAACCGGACTCCTTAGTCTCCAAGTCTTTAATTGTCATATCTTCTTCGTTCATTTAATCCTCGCTTTTATATAAATATTTTACCACAAGAATTAACACATACCAAAGAAATTACAATTTAAATTATAATTTTACACTATAAATTTTTATAAAAGTTTGATAAAATAAACAGTCAATTAGGATTTTTATGCAAAAACAGAACAACTTTTCACCGGCCATTATAATTATTTTCTTCCTGGGCATTGGCATAGGGGTTTTTGCAATATCAACTTTCGCCCAAACCAGAACAACTTTAAAACCTCAGCAGGTCAATCTTGATGAAGTATTTTCAAGCAAGGCAAGCAATACAAGTCAAAATGACGATTCTCAAAATTACGGCTCCGTTGGAAATTTTCAGGAACAGCAGCCATCAGGCGACATAAACGTTCCGGCACCAACTCCGGAAGATAATTCCATGACCTACTATATAAAAGAAAATAATTAAGCCCAATACGGATTTTATTTTAAAAAATAACTTTGTCAAATGATGACCAAATTATCTTAAATCTACTGGACTTAAAGTAATTGGGTTGTGGGCGGTTATCTCGCAGCATTTAAGTATCTTGAAGCTCTCGCGGAAAACAACTTTTTGTCAACTTTTTTTCTTAATATCAAACAATCTTTGTTTTTGTTAACAAAGGAATTTACTTTAAAATCTTATAACCTAAACAAGACTTTAAATAATTAATTAGGAGGTAAAATGGAAAAGGAAGAAGAGAGAAAAATGACTGTTGAAGAAGCAGGTCGAAAAGGCGGAGAAAAAACCGCGCAAACGCACGACCGCGAATTTTATGAGGAAATCGGCAAAAAAGGAGGAGACGCCACAAGAGATACCCACGGACATGAATTTTATGAGGAAATCGGCCAAAAGGGAGGTCAAAAAGTAAAAGATTTAATTGAAAGAGGAAAAGAGGAAGAGGAAAAAGAAATGTATTAAAAAAACGGTGTGTTGACCCCGTTTTTAATTTATTATTTTTTACTCCGCTGAGTTATTGACGTCTGCACCTTCAGTGCTTTCTGCCGGCTGTTCTTTACTAGCCTCAGGCGCTTGAGCGGTCTCTACAGCGGTATCTGCGTCTGTTTTTTTCTTTTTTAGAAAATCAAATAAACCCATGAAACTCTCCTTTAATTACCTTTATATTATCTTTTGTTTATTAAAAATTAGCAAGAGAAATATCTGGAATAATTGATTAAAATGCGCTATAATCTAACAATTAACCACAAAGGAGATAATGAAAATTCCAAAATTACCGAAAGTTAACGTTAATTTTAAAAAGCCCAAAATGCCAAATGTTGGCTTGCAAAGCGTCATTTTAAAAAAGTACACAAATATAATTCCTTTAATCGGCGTATCTACTTTGCTATGCGGAATTATTTTTGTAGCTGTTTGGCAGAATTACCGCCAAGGAGCCAATGATCCTCAAATTCAAAATGTTAATGCTATTGCTGACGCACTAAAGGAAAATAAAGACAATCCGCCTGAGTCACCTACAGAAAGAATTGATTTATCCAGTAACCCTAGTGAATTTACTATTGTATATGATTCAAATAAAAAAATGATCTACAGCAATGCCGCTCTTGACGGCAAAGATCCGGTTATTCCTGAAGGCTTTTTAGACACCGCTAAGAAAAAAGGCGAGAACCGCGTTACCTGGCAGCCCAAAAAGGGCGTCCGCCTTGCAACAGTTGTTAAATATTACAACGGTTCAGCTTCCGGATATGTAATTGCCGGTAAGTCGCTAAAAGAAACCGAAAATAGAATAAAAAGCTTAGCCCTTATTATTGGCGCCGGCTGGCTCGCTACCATCGCCTTTATCATCCTTTCTTCAGCAAACCCAAACGACACAAAAAGTACTACTAGACCAAGAAAAAGCGTAACCATTAAAAAAGAAATAAAATAATTAGCAGCAATTTAAAAAGCCAACTAAGACTTTTTGTTTAAAAACAATTTGCCACAAGATACAAACGATAACTAAAAAAACCGGAAAAAGGTAATCTAAGAATAAGCCCATTTGTTTTTGAGATAATTTTACTTTAAATATTTTAAAAATTGGCTCAAAAATTTTATCAGAAAATCTTGTATTGAACGTACCATATTGAGCATACGTAAGCATACAGCCCTTAAATATAGCTATCTGTATATAGTAAAGCAAAAGTCCTATAAAAAATAATCTATAATCTAGCCAAAGTGGCGACGTATAAGCAAAAAGGATCAAGGCCCCATGAAAAATAGCCGCGATTTTAGTGAGCTTTAATACTCTCATAAATTTAACTCCAAAAGGTCTTTTCCTAAAACCACTTCCCCATCAAAATTTTCTTTAACTTCAGAAAGAAGATCAACGTTTTTTGCATATGGCAGAAAATGAGTAAGCACCACCTTTTTAACCCCTGTCTCCTTGCACAGCTTGCCAATTTCTTCCGTCGTTAAATGAGCGGGGTTTTTATTGCCTTTTGACAAAGAACTATCACAAATAAATAAGTCGGCATTTTTGGCAGCTTTTTTAATTCCGGAGCATAAGACTGTATCACCGGAAATTGTAATTATTTTTCCATCTGCTTCGAACCTGTAAGCTTTAGAAAGTGTCCCTATATGTTCAACATCAAAAGATGTTACTTTAAAATCACTTAAATTGAGCTGGCCGTGTAGTTCCTTTATTTCCAATAATTCATTATTTAAATTGTAAAAATCTTCAAATGCAAAAATTTTATATAAACTCTCTATAAAATCACTAATGCCCAAAGGGCCAAATAGTTTAAGTGGTTTATTAAATTCTGGGTCGTAAAATCTCTTTAAATTTTTATAACGCACTAAAATTGAAGTTGTATCCGCATTATGATCGGGATGATAATGAGTCAGGAAAAAATAGTCTAAATTACCGATGTCAAAACCCAACTCCGCCAAACGAAGCTGAACTCCGCTGCCGGCATCAATTAAGATATTTTTACCGTTAATTTCTAGTAAACAGCCCGGTCCGGCATGTTCCGATTCATTAACAAATGATCCGGTTCCTAGTAACGTTATCTTCATTAGACCATTATAAACCAATCGGCCTACAAATAAAATCTTTGTGCTATCTGGGTAATCATTTTCTTAAACGCCGGAACTGCAATTGCAATGTTGCCGCTCCGAAACCAGTAAGTATAAGGAACGGCGGCTCTCTATTGTCTATCTGGCCGCTATAAAAAATCGTAATTTTGTCTAAAGGCTTATTTAAAAATATCAATCAATATATTTTCGCAATATAACAAGGGGGGGCGAAATGGCAAAAGGAAAAGAAGAAAAAATGACGGTTGAAGAAGCCGGCAAAAGAGGCGGACAGGCAACTTCAAAAAAATACGGCCGAGAATTCTATGAGAAAATTGGTCACAAAGGCGGCCCGAAGGGTGGCCAAAGAGTAAGAAATAAAGAAGGCAAGGAAGCAAAGGAACAATATATGTAAGAGTGGCGAATTAAATAGTTGTATTAAAATATAGAACTTATGTTATGCTATAATTCGATAAAGAGTTATTGCGAAGGATATGATATTAAAAAGTTTTATATCGACAAACAGAATAAGAATATTGCGAAAAAAAAATTGGGCCACTTCGTTCCAGAAAAGTTTAGGAATTTGTATTATTTTAGGATCACTGATATGCCTAACAGTAGCACCATCAGCCGCACTTTCTAGCCCAAAATGGGGTATTTATGTCGGTTCTAGCAAAGATCTTCTAACTTCCACCAAGATATTAGAGGATTCACTTGGCAATAAATTTGAGAACGTTTTATATTACAACGCCATTACTGACGATTTCAATATCAACTTAGCAAATCAGGTTAAGGACAACAATAAACATCTTCAAATAATTTTGGAGTTTTTCGACCCAAACTTGGACACAGATCAACCCAAATATCGATTATCTACCATAACAAATGGTGATCATGATGCGGATATTACACGCTGGGCTAATCAAGTCAAAAATTTCAACGATATTGTTTATTTAACGCCCCTTAGTGAGATGAACGGTTACTGGCAAACATGGTCCGGAGTTTCAAACGGTAATACTCCTAGTGATTTTATTCCTGCATGGCGACATATACGCGACATATTTACCGC
>LBVV01000013.1:7759-27890 GCA_000993275.1 candidate division CPR2 bacterium GW2011_GWC2_39_10
CACTGGAACAACGAATGTTAAATGGGTATGGGCTGTAAATGCTGTTAGTGTCCCAAATATTCCTTCAAATAGCCCAAACGTTTACTATCCGGGCGATAATTATGTGGATTATATTGGTATAGATGGCTACAATTTCGGACCGCCAGACGAGCCGTGGCTTAGCTTCCGAAATATATTTATGCCAATGTACCAAAAAATATCTCAGACAATTTCTTCTACCAAACCCATGATGATTATGGAGACAGCTTGCAGTGAAGCGGGAGGCGATAAAGCAAAATGGATAAATGATATGTTTTATGATCTTTCTTATAGTTTTCCTCAAGTGGTACAAGTTAACTGGTTTAATCGCAACAAGGAAAGAGATTGGCGGATAGAAAGCTCAAATGCTTCTCTTGAAGCATTTAGGTCTAATTTTGCCGTGAAAAACAATGATATTTCCCCCACAACAAATTCGACCCATTCCCCATCTCCTACACATATAATCAAAAACAACATTAACAGCACACATGATAAACAGCAATTAGATATAAAAGAAACTATTGATAGTACAATTAATACCGATTCCGCAAGTTCCGAGAATAACTCATACTCAAAATCAGAAAAATACTTAAGCCAGAATAACTCAATTAACGAGACAACCATGATTAAATTAATAGGTGCGCTTATTATATTTGCTCAAATCGCAGCATTTATCCTTTTTAGAAACCTCAAGGAATATGATAATAATCGGAAACATCAAAAACATTTGAAAAAAACGTAATCTTAGCAACATTCAGCCTTAAATCCTCTAAAGCCTAAAATGAACTTAGATTTTCTAAAAAAGGAACAAAAAAATAGAGCCACCTTAGTGTCAAATGAAACTTTAGCGGCTCTATTTTTTAACAATTTAATTTTGTTTTTTATAACGTTTTGAAACGTTAAAGATGATGATAAGGGCTGTAATGACTGCTGCAGAAACTGCACTAATCAGCATTACGGTCTTTGAAGATGCTCCGGCCGCTGGTAAAATAGCTGCGCCTCCTACCCCCGCCAAGACATCGTTTCTTATACTCATATGGTCTCCTAACGCCCTCCATACTTATATCAAATATTTTAATGATTGATTTTAACATTTAATTTAAAAATTGTAAACGGTTGTTTATCTAGTTGTTTATCTAGTTGTTACCGCAATATAGTAATGTCACGTTTTTTATCTAGTTTGTTTATCTAGTTCCCCACTTAGAATCCCTCAGAGTCATTAAGGCATACGGTAACTGCCAAAATGTTAGAATAGCAATTAGTGATGAGAAAAGGGCGCCTTTAAGCCATTTATTTCCTCTGTTATTATGCACCCGGTATAAAAGACCAAGACATGTGGCAAAAATCAAAATTCCAATCATATAATAAGCAAAACCATTAAAATTATTGACCGAATAAACAAACATAATTCTAGCAATAATAATCGGGGCTAAAAATGGAGTTAAAGTATCAGCAATCATAAGGAATGCAGTAAACGGATTTCTTTTCCAAACAAACGACAATACCACCACGCTTTCTCTAAGCCATGACTTCTTCCATCTTATCTGTTGCTTGTTGTATTGTTTTAAGGTAGTTGGAACTATTGTATAGGCAACAGCTTTTTCGTTATAAACTGCCTTCCATCTGCTTTTTAACACTAAATTTGTAAGACTTCTGTCGTCTCCATACATACACTTAACCCCAAGAAATGATTGATTTAACCATGCCTTCATAATAGGCAAAATTGCCTCTCTTTTGTAGGCAGAACAGCAGCCGGGACAACAAGATACAAAACCAAGCAAAGATTCAAGGGCCTTAGCTGATCTAAAAGCATTAAAGTATCTTATCTCCTGCATCTTGGCGAGTAAATTAGCGTCGGCATTTGAAACAAGTGCATGACCCGAAACAGCTCCAATTTTTTTATCCTTAGAAAAAGGCCTTACAATTTCTTTTAAGCAGTTTGGATCTATAGAACTGTCACTGTCAATAAATATGATGGTATCGCTTTCTATGCGCCTGATACCTTCTGCCATCGCCTCTTTTTTGCCCTTATTTTTTTTAAAATTGATACGTACAATTTTCATGTTAGCAAAATCTTTTACGGCAAGATCTATATATTTTAAAGTATCATCCTTACTGCCATCGTTGACCAAAACAATATTTATCCTATCTTTTGGGTAGTTAGCTTTAGTTATTGAATAAACGGTGTCATAAATTGCTTTACCTTCGTTGTAGGCCGGTATAATAATATCAATATCAGGCCATTTCCTAGGTCGATATTTCGCCCACCTATCGGTAAAATGCAAAGTACTACCTAAATATTTGATAGTTAGAGTGGCAAATGTGAGAGTGCTATAAACAAAAAACATATCAAAATATAAAGTTTGTCTCGTTATCACCACCCTGTAAGATACTAAGATTGAAAATAAAAAGAATAAAGCAAAAATGTAGAAATATTTTGAGTAATTAATCTTTATCTCGCCCAAAAGATAAGAACCAAAACTCTTACCGGCCTGCCCGGTCACAATTAGTGTATTAGTTTTGTTTAATAATTTCTTTTTCATATAATTTATACTTTTATGACTTTCACCTTACTTAACTCGATATGAACATTGTCGGGATTTTTATCCCATACTTTAAACCCGATACCGCCACTAGATATATTTTTGCTTATTCCAGTAGCCCCAATAATCACTTGTCCATTAATTATTCCTGTTACGGAAGAGCCACTTATATTTAAACCCAAATTGTAATTCCCGACTGCGCTAAATTGGTTACTTGGCATTTCCTTAAGGACATGATCAACTCCATCA
Source organism: candidate division CPR2 bacterium GW2011_GWC2_39_10 (assembly GCA_000993275.1). Lineage (GTDB taxonomy): Bacteria > Patescibacteriota > CPR2 > CPR2 > CPR2 > GWC2-39-10. Next base: position 10,570 of record LBVV01000013.1, read on the forward strand.
ACACGCTCCTCAATTCTTATAAATTCTTTATTTATATGCAATGACAGATAGTTATTTTCATTAACATAGCGCCCAACAAGGAATATATCGCTCCCTTTTTCCCAAACAACTTCAGCATTAAAACTATAATCTTGCCATGACATGCTTCCGTCCAAAAAGGCTAACACACCGTTCCCATTTTTGCTAGAATCCAATATTATTTTTTTGTCATTAAAAGATATCTGACCCCACGAACGCAGCCATTCCAAATTTAAATAATTAATCGAATCATCGCTTTCATAAGGGATAACTTTTTCTGAAGAGGCTTGAATTTTTTTTACTAGCCCGTCTCCATTTTTATAACTTACCGCATCGATTCTTTTGAAGGGATATTCTCCAGAAGGATAATTAAAACTATAACCACTGCCGTCTCGATATTGCCGGAATGTAACAGGGAATAACTTTAACGATTCATTTATAATTATATTTTTTGCATCCTTATAATTTGTCGCATCTTGTCCATAATCACTATAGGGATATGCAAACGCAAATGACTCTACTGATAATTCATTTTTTAACACACTTTTTGACTTAGCAAAATCTTCACTAATTCTAGTTTTATATTCACTATCAGATTCAAGCCTATTTTGGTTACTAAGCCACTTTTTATTACTATAGAAATAACCTTGACGACCTTCCTTATCGATCTGTATTAATTCATGACCATCATACGTATGAGGTTGAATTTCCCACGTTTGAGAGTTTTTCATCTTGGTTAACTCATTTTTGTTTAGGAAAAATTTTTCCTTATTATTTACTTTATTTGCAATAACAAATATTGTAGCCTTAAAGTCTAGCGCCTTAAGAATTGGATCGGTCGGATAATAGCTATCCTTCCTTCCATCATCAAAAGTTAAAAGAAAAGATTTCTCCGGCAACTGAATTTTATTTTCCTGAAATTCGAAAAATTGCTTCATCGAAATAGTTTCATAGCCCGCTTTTTTAAGGGAAACCATTTGATCAGCGAAAGTCTCCGGAGTAATATTGTATTTATCCTTACTATCCGGTTTCGAAACCACGCCATGATAAACAAGAACTGGTACAGATTTTGCTTTCTTGGAATTATCATCTTTTACATACTGTGTTTTAAACAAGTCATTTTTAATACTGTAGCTTAAATAATACGATCTTAAATAATATGGCCTAAAAGACATCAAAAAATCTCTGTTTGTCGAATAAATACAAAAGAGAGCCACAAGAATAAAGGCTATTAAGATTTTTCTTAAATTTTTTTTAACAATTGTAAAATTCTTTTTCAAAATTTCCTTTCATCAAAAAAATTAATAATCATTTATGATGGTTATTAATGGAATATATAACACGAAAAATAAACTAATTATTGATACCGCTATAAGCGATATTTAATCATTTGCTCTGATTTTTAAGGCTTGCATGTAAGTCGTACGATATAATATCATATTTTTAGGCAAATGTCAATGTATAGGGGTCCACAATGTCCCCTTTTACTAGCAAAAAAAGTACTTCCGCAAACTTTAAAAGGAGGAAAAAAAGGCAAAAAATGAAGAGAAAATGACCGTTGATGAAGCCGCCAAAAATACGACCGCAAATTCTATGAGAAAATTCTTTAAAGAAATGTTATAAAAAAAATCGCCTGCATAAAAAAGGATAACTATTTTTCCCTAATTACTGATTATAATGATGCGGCCGCATTTCCATTGTTAATTTTTTGTAAAAGGTAGTAAGTTGTATAAAAAAGAGTCGTTTAATGAAACGACTCTTCGATTTCGATTGATAGTTTTTAGTCTCTGAAATAATTGCAGCATCTCAGGCATTGCGGCAGACATCTCCCATTACTATTCAGTTCTGTGCGAAAGATTTGGTACTCGCTTCCATTCACAATATCCCAAAATGGTTTATCGTTTATATTGCCCATATGATACTTATTGCACTGAATAATTTCTCCGCCGCTAGTGATAATTGCGTGATGCCAAGGACGATCTGTGCCTTTATTTGTAAACCTGGGTTTAAAATTCTCTGCAGTCTGATAGTATTGAACAATCTCGAAGAAATTAAGGTTCGGAAAAATATTTACCGGTATTTTACTTCTTTTCAATTTTTGCAGATTTCTCCAAAGCTCAACAAGATTTATGTTTTTTAGAGTCTTTGGGGCTGACTTTTGATCACGGGACACTAACTCAATGTTGTCAGTTAGAAACCACAATTGTTGGTAATTGATGCCATCTGCGCCTAATTCTACCGCCATATCTCTCACCTTTAAGAGTTGCTGATAGTTTTCACTACTTATAGCGCAATTTATAAAAACAATCGGCCTGTCTTTTTTGCCTAAAATTGTTTTTAAGCCGGCGATAGTACTATCATATGTATTTGGCTTATTTCTAATTCTATCATGCGTTTTCCTGTCCCCATCTACGGACACAATAAGCATATCCAGTCTTCCGCTAGTAAGAATTGACGCCTTCTCTTCAAGCAAAGTACCATTGGTAGTTAAGCTCACAAATCTGCCATCCCGTTTTACTGTTTCCAAAATTTTTTTTAAGTCCGGATGCAAAAGGGGCTCGCCTCCGGTTATAGAAATGTAAGGCCATGGAGTATCCAAGTCATCAATAAACTTTTTGATTGTTTGAAGGCTTAAAAATTTTGACTCCTGCTTGTTGCATATATGACTACACATTTTACAATCCAAATTGCACACGCCGCAAATTCGCAATGTAATAGACTCAAGCAGATTAGCCGAACCAACATCATTTTTCCAAATACCTAAATATTTCTTAATAATCTTGAGCGCATTTGAAAATAAATGGTTGCGTGCCAATATGAGCAACCGCGGTCTCTTTACGATAAGTGTTAACCTTTTAAGCACATATATCAACTCCTTAATTTTGAAAGGGCTTTTAATGAGAAACTATATCACAAACTATGACATTTGTAAACGAAACCCTTTGAGTCTTCGGAAACCCATTTGGCTACTTGCTTGCTATCTCCGGTAAGCACGATGCTTTTAATGCCCATGCTCTTTAGCTCTTTTATGGCTTTTTTGGATTAGAATAGCTCTTAGGGGAGTTCCCTAAGAGCTATTCTAACAGCCAAATTTTATGTCTTGAGGTGAGTAATGTATCCGTATATAATGAATCCTGCAAAGTAGAATTAAAACATTATCTTATTTTGGGAAAATTGGATGTTATGGTTCCAGTCTACCCGTTGAGGCTATTAAAACGAAATGCCCAGACGTAATCAGTAGTTGGAAACCCCCAACTGCTAACCCATCTGGGCATTATCTAAGATTGAATTTTTTGACTAGGCCACTTTTGGAATAATTTCTGAAGCTAATTCAATAGGACATCCGGCCAATCTTAAAGCTAAATCACCTTTTCTAAGCATCATTATCCCTTTTAAGCCGTGATCTTTGGCACGCAGAAGAAGCTCAAACTTAGTCTTATTCATAAGCTCTTGTCTTCTTTGAACCGTCAGATATACTTGCCTAATGACCGCGCGTTTAGCTTTTCTCTCGCTCATACCGGCTTCTCTTCCATATTCCTTGCCATTTACAATTAAGACAGCTTCATTCTTTGGACTTTCATCGGACGTAAAATAGTTGTAACGTAGAATAACTTGACCCCTCAGGATTTTTTCTAGATATTTGCGCTGCCTATTTGTCTCAAAACCCTCTCGATCACCTTCAAGCTCCTGTACGCCGCTAGCAGCCATTTTATCTATTTTCGGCCCAAAAATACTTAAAACAAAGCTTGAAGCATAATCAAGTCCTCGATCCTCATGAAGAATGGCAATAAGCGCCTCGAAACGATCCGCAGCCTTTTTTAGTCCAACATTTGAATTTACATTAATTTCCACCAAATCTTTAATGCCAAAATCGCTAAAAGCATCGGCAAAAGATTTGTTTTGAGCCAAACGGCTTAGAATCTTATGCGCTTGAGTAACATTCAGATGAGGATAATTACGATGAATATGCTGGGTTAAAATATATGCCAAGATTCTATCGCCAAAAAACTCCTTGAGTTGACCCTCAAGTTCCATCTTGGGAAGAATGGCTTTTACCAACAAATTTTCATCATTCAAACTAATTCCTAGCCGTTCTTGAATTTGTTTCACCGTTGACTCGCATACTTGACTTAATGCTTTCAATTCTTAATCATCTCCTGTCAAAGTAACCAATTTGTATTTTTTTAAGGATCATCACAATTAGACGCTTTAAAAACAAAAACCCGTCTAGTAATGAAACGGGTGGCATTTTGATAACAAAAAATGCGACCGGTTTCACCACTAGCTCCCCGCAACTTCAAAGGTGACCACATATTCAGTCACGGGTATTAACGCTTTCGCTTGAAATAGATTTTAATTGTTAACAAGGCTAATGCTATCACATTTATCATTGTTTGTCAACCCCCTATTGGCTTTATATAAAGAATTTGGAACAGATTGACCTTTTAGAGTTAGAATAAAAAAAGGTCGAATAAAAAGAAAGGGACCTGTTTTGAACCGCTAACCAAAGAACCCTTAAAAAGATTAACTAAGCCCATTTCGCTCGCCAGAGCTAAAATGGGCTTAGTTGTTGGTTACATGATTCGTTAGTAATCTAGCCTTGGTCAGCTACGACATTGGTCAGCTTAACCCTTTACAAATCACTTGTAATTTAGTATAATAAACAATCACAAATTAATGATAGCAACATTAACAGAGTAATAACCACCAATTCTGCAAATAATCTGGAAAGGGGTGTTTAAATTTGGCATGGAAACCACCATACCAAGAACGCGTAAAAGCATTTATAAAATATTTGCACAAAAGGTTTCCGGAAGGTATGATCCCGCACAGACTCAAAAAAATATGCAAAGATTTTAACAGGGATGTGTACGGTCACAATGTCTATGATAACGATTTTTACCCCTTGGTAGTTAAAGATGGTTATATTGCCGAAACTCCTCACAATAGCTATAAACTCACAGAAAAAGCTTACTTAGAGGTTTTGGATAAAGAATATCCGAATCAATTGGCCATATTATCAGTGACATCAAGCAAAAAAACTAAAGGCGGCTGGGTAGCATCGTTTAAAAAGAGTAAGAGTTATCAACGAAAATTTAAACAATTTTTGATCTGGCTTCGACAGAAAGGTTATATCAATGATAATTACTATTTAAAGGGCGACTTGTCACAGTACTACTTAGAATACAATGAGGGGAGGCATAACGCTACCTTTATAGAGTGTTTCCGCTTTCATTCAGGTTATCTAAAACGAATAAAAAAGGGCCTGCTTAAAATAAATAAAAGCGGCCAAAAGATAATCTGGAACGTAAAACCCGTATCTCCCATTGAGGCAAAGCTCAATTCAGCAATAGATGATAAGCCAACAATCTGCAGTGCAAATAAAAATCAGGGGATTAAAAGGCAAGATAATAAGGAGGGATTGTCAGTGCCAGAACTATGCGAGAAACTTGATAAGCCGGTAATTACACCGGTTATCGCCGAATTAATGAGAACGATAAGCGGAATGGACAAAAAGAGCAATTTTACCAAGGCTGATGTAGAGAGCGCTCACGGATCTAACTTCCACCAGACTTATCTCAACACATTGGTAAACAATAATCTTATCGAGAAAAAGGGCAAGAACAAAAGCGCCATCATCTATGCAATTGTTTCAGAGGCATATTATGTCGGATCCAAGGCTAGAAACAAAGATGCCTACCAACTTGACAATAATGCTCCGGAAAATGCCGCGATTCTGGGTAAAACCACAACTGAGCCACGCCCAGGGGCTACCCCCGAAATTGAAGAAACACCGGAGAAGCCATTGATGGCCAGTCCGGTAATAGAAGCAACGAGCATTGGATTGAATGAGCTAATAGACCTAATCCAGCAAGAAAAGGACAGCCTCACCACCGAAGATGAGGATAGTCCTATTGCTAAGATCCTGCAAGGATTGGAAGATGTAAGAAGTCTCCTTGGAAATGGTTTAACGGATGTTTTCCGCAATAAGGTGCTTGAAAAAGATCAGCAAACCAAGGAGATGAAGCTAGAGGAATTACAAGAACAAGAGGATGCGCTAACAGTTGTGGCCGCGCTGATGGAAGAAAAGGGCATTACAACCCTTAAAATCTAACCCTCGGTCAAACAAAACTGTTACGGGTCAACCCCACTTCAAGTCATACACTTGAAGCGGGGTTTTTTATTTACTATAAATAATGCAGTGCACACTCCGGGTGAGTGCAGATTTTCCCACCACCTTGCATAATGATATTTTTAAAAAAAGACGAGCCTAAAAAAGTGGCACCTATCTGACTTTTCTTTTCCAAATCAAATAAAGTAGCAAGCCTACAAGCAATGGGAAAATACCAATAATTAAATATAAAAATCCGGCAACGCCTCCATACATGCAACCGTCACCATAGCAACCAAAAATCTTTGTGCTTAGCAATAAAACAAAGCCGCCCAGACCAACTGTTAAACCTCCGATAATCAAGAGAATGATACCTATTAGCTTCATGATTAGTGCAAAACCGCGCGATAATTATTCTTATTCATAAAATTATGTTATAATTTACAATAGCTAAAGTCAAGAGTTTTGTCCGTACCAGATTGCATGCAGTGCACACACCGGGTGAGTGCATATTTTCATCATTATCACTTATGACAAAAACACATAATTTTGGCAAACCCTAGCCTACATTGAGATAGATTTTTTATCTTTGTTCTTCTATAATTGTCACATGGAAAGAATGGGACCAATTGAGCATAACTTTTCCGAAGGCAAAGGTGCTGGTATGCCGGAGCAAAAACCAGAACCCCAAGAAAGTCCAGCCGAACAAAACCCGGAAGAGATTTTAGGCCCCCAGTTACCCAACGAAGAGGAACCTTTTAAGCCAGTAACCGAGGACGAGTTTATTCGGAAGGAAAAATCCCAAGAGTCAGTCGGCTTCATTCAGAAAGTACGCAATTCTTTACGCACCCCGTTGGGCAGAGCGGCCACTTTGGCAATAGGGCTATATATGATGTCCGGAGCTCTTCTTAGGCCAAAATCAATTAATATCGAACAAAGTTATGATGACGATCCGCCTATTGAATTTGTTATGCCCGATGGCACAAACTTAAAATACTGTAGTTGGGATAAGGCTGATTTTAGTAAAATACCACATCAACTTGTTAAGCCAGCTTCTTCATTGCAAAAGATTATAGAAACAAAAGACCCATTTCTAAAAGAGGTGGGACTCGACCCAATCAAAACAGAAAATCCGGGTTTGTTTAAAAAATGGGTTAAAGAACAGTCTAGTGACCCCTTTGTATTGGATGCTGTGGGAATAGATAAAATCGAAGAGGCTACTCCAAAACAATTGGCCGAAACAGCGGCTGCCATTACTGTTAAAAACCTTGATTATACAAATGAGGTGACTAACCCCAAGGGCGTTTCAGATCTGGAAAAAACGGCAAAAGAGCCGGTAGATAAAATAGTAATGGAGTCTTTGAGAGCAGAGTGCAGCCACTATGCCGTTGTTAACGAAGCCATTTTTAACGAACTAAAATCCCAGCATCCGAACAAACTAGCAAACGTATATATTGGAACCATGACAGATTATGAAAATGAAATTGCCCATGTTTGGAACAAGGTTATTATTGTCAAAAGCCCAAGCAGTGGAGAGGTAATTTTTATTGATCCAACCGCCCCCGATTATTCAGACAGCAAGAGGTATTTGGCTAACGAAGATTTTATCAACTACCTGGAAGATTGGAAACAACACGGCATTATTGATCCTGTAAATTACACGTCCTTAAAATATGAATACCTGCAAAAACAAAATATTTCTCCCGAAAAGGCCTGGGAATATATTGACAGGGATTTTCTGAGTAGCAACTCGGACTATAGAGAAAAAGGCGGTAATTATGCAGACAAGCAAATACTTAATTTCTTAGAAAATTATGCAGCCGAGGAAGGGAACGAAGCGCGAAAAGAGACCGTCAACCTGTTACTAAAAGAAATAAGGAGTCAGAATTAGAAATGTGATAGCGGGGATGGGAACAACGTTCTCCATCCTACGGATGACAGGCTTTTAAGCACGGTTTTTGTCATTTTAAATTTGTTACCTTGAAAACCGCTTGGCTTAAATATCGCAGAGGAATAACGGTTCTTTTTTTAAATATAAAACTAGTTATAGTAAAAAATAGCACTAAAAAGCTGCTTTAAATTAATCCTTTATTTCTAGGCGCAATGCACACATCGGGTGTGTACAGATTTTTTATTCCGGTTGGGGCGCATTCTTTATAGCCTTGTTTTACCAGAGGAACGTTCAACTTCATTTCTGGCTGCCCTCCCTATCTATTTCGTAAATTCTATAATTTCTTTCGCCTTCGCCTGCTTTTCCAATGATTTTAAAGCTAAATCCCGAATCTTTAATTAAGCTTTCGATAAAATTATAATCAGCAAAGTTTGCCCAGGATAGAAAGATTTTGCCATCTTCATTTAGATAACCTTTAACTTTTTTAAAGAATTTTCGAGTTGTCTTGTTTCCTTCATCCCAAACGCTTTTCTCAACAACATCAGCAGCTGAATTATCTGTATAGGGCGGATTGATAGAGATCTTATCAAATTTGATTTCAAAGTCAGGGAAAAGATCTCCGGCCATAGCTGTAATTTTGTCGTCTAGCTTATGTAGTTTAGCGTTTTCTTTGACGTTTTCAACTGCTGCTTTGTTAACATCAACGGCTACTACTTTTTTGGCTTCATTTGCTGCAAAGACTGAAAACATCCCTGTTCCTGCACAGCTATCTAAAACTGTATCTTCTGGATCAAATTTCACCGTTTCAATCATCAAGATACTGTCTGTTCCGGGGTAAAATACCCTTGGTAAAACGATAAACTCTTTACCGCGAACTTCTATCTTGTAGTTCTCTTTCCGACTTTTCATTCTCTCAAGTCTCTTGCTTTGAGCTTCGATTGTGTCTTCGAGTAGTTTTTTGTCTATCATTTTTTATCCTTACTACTAATAAATACTCTTATGAAGATCTCTTTTTTATAGCAATAGCATCAATTTCAACATCACAGCCTTTAGTAACTATCCCGCTAATTTCGACTGCTGTCGATGCTGGCTTTGACTCTTTTAAGTACCTATTTCTTACAGCTAAAACTTCTTCAAGTCTTTTAATGTCTAAAACATAGATATTTACCTTAACAAGGTCATTTAAACTCATCCCTGCTTCTTCAAGAATTGTAATTATTTTTTCAAAACAATATTCCGCTTGTCTTGCATAATCACCTAAGCCGACAATTTCCCCTTTTTCATTTTTTGGAATTTGTCCAGCAATAAAGAGCATTTCGGAGTCGCCTACGTCCACCTTTATTCCTTTTGAATAAGCACGACCAGATGAAAATTGACTCCCTGGATTTATAAATTCTTTTGCCATTAGCTTCCTTTCAATTTACTAGATTCTGAGGTTTGCCTTTTAGTCTTTTAGCTTCATCTACCACTTCTCCCAATGAACGTTTGCATAATCGAATTTATCTTTTGGAACTGTATCTTGGTCAGAATAACCAAGAGCAATTGCACAAAGAGGCTTGATTGAATCTGGAAAATTAAAAATTTCTTTAATATTATCAGTTCTTTCTTTGTTAGGGCGAATGCTAATCCAATGAGATCCTATGCCAATTGACTGAGCTGCAATCATGATATTTTCAGCAGCCAAAGAGCAGTCAAAAGTCCAGAACCTTTCAGATTTTGACGAATCGCCACAAATAAGAATCGCAGCAGAATTGCCCTTTATTTTTTCTGTTGATTTTAAGGCTTCTGAGATTTTTATTAGCATTTTCTTATCCGTTACAACTATGAATCGCCAGGGCCTAAGATCGCTTCCAGTTGGAGCGGCCATCGCTGCTTTTAAAAGCAGATCTAAATCTTCCTTTGCAATTGGTTTATCTTGAAAAATATTAATACTTTTTCTGTTTAATATATTTTTTATTGTCTCGTTCATTTTTTACTCCTTATTTACTACTAACTATCTTTACTGTCCCTCTTAAATTATGCAATTCCAGAATATCACCATCTTTAATAACTTTAGTAGCATATTCAGTGCCGACTATGCAAGGGATGCCAAATTCTCTGCTAACAACGGCAGCATGGCAAGTAACACCTCCAACATCGGTAATAATAGCTCCAGCCCTTTTCATATGGATAACATAATCGGGCGTTGTCATTGTAGTTACTAAAATTTCACCTTCCTTTAGTTTATCTCCATCTTTCGGGCTTAGGACTATTTTAGCAATGCCTCTAAAGTATCTGTTTTTACTGGTACAGGCAACAGTGCCTTGAAGATTTACGCTTTTTTCAAATTCTTGCTTCTCAAATTGCTGGTTAATTTTACTAGCAGCATTTTGGACGTTTATTTGCAAACTTCCGATGTCACAAAGCGCCGTTGTAATATGCTTTCTTTTCTCAATTAAGTTTTTCATATCTTCGCCATCAGCCAACTTTTCTATTTCACCAGGAAGTAGCCATTTTAAATCTCTTACTGATACATTTCGTCTCTTTCCAAATTCTTTTAAGAACTCTTCGAGATAATGATCGGCTTTAAGATTATAACTTTTTCTGACATCTTGAAAGATTATGCATTCGTCTAGTAGGTTGATAATTTTAACCTGTTCTTTGGAAAGAGTTAGTTTGTTAATCAGATTTTCTTTATCTTGGTTTACGGTTTCTTTGTATTCCTTAACTGCTTTTAAAAACTCTTCGGCGTCTTCAGGGGTTGTGTGCTTGATTTGTTCTGCGAAATAACCTTTATCAAGGATTTTTGATTCTAAATAGTTGTTATAAATCCAGAAATAATTTCTTACATGTTCTTTGAGTGCTTCATCTCTCTCTTGGTCTTTAAGCAAGACAATTGACATCAAATCAGATTCTTCTTCCTTGTAAAAACTCATTTGGGTAGGCGTGGCCAGGGTCGCAAAGGCTTCGTTTAGGTCCCTTTCATCATCAAAATAACCTTTAAGCATTGTTTTGAGCTTTTCTTCTAAGGCGTAGTTTGGGAATTCGCCGGTCATTCCGACTGCCCAGAAGTTAAGATAAACCTGGCTCCATTCCTTAAAAATTTTAGCTAGTTCTTTATCATTAATTGAGCTAAGATTTGTTTTATCTATCTTGTCCTGAACTTCGAAGAGTTTGCTCACAGCTTGATCCCAAATATGATTAAACCTCTTTCTCTGTTCGTCTGGAATAATAATTTTGTCAGTAAACTCTCGGCTGGTTTCTATTACTTTATCGTTTTCTATTATCCATACCGCTTTGTCTTTATCATAAATAACTAAGCTTTCTGGCCAGCAAATGCCAAACAAGTCATACATCATATCAAAAGAAGGAACCATAGTATAAGCCAAAGGTAACGGAGCCGCATCAATCGGTCCCCATCTGAAAAGTTTTTTATTTGTGTCTATCATAGTTTAATCCTCAATAGCTTTCCCTCTATTTTAAAGCACCAAGCTCTCTTTAAAATTAGGATTAGGTTCTGCAAACTTTTGAACTAGATCCAAAATTTCATCATGAACAAAGCCATTTGTAACCAAAGAGCCATCCATATTTTTATTAAACATTGGATTATTGCCCTTAAAATCTGTTACTCTGCCACCGGCTTCTTCTACAATGACCTTCAACGCCGCTGTGTCCCAGGGCTTGGTTATTGGATATATCGAGGCCACAAACTCGCCAGCAGCTACAAGCATGCCCGTATAAGTTGAGGATCCCACACTTATCCTAGATACATTTTTCTCATACAATTGGTTCGAAAGTTCCTGAATGTTGTATTTCATACTCTTCGTAGATCCAATTCCGACAACGGCTCCTTTTTCTAACCTTTTCTGGCTCGAGACCTTAAGCTTATTATTTTCATAAAAAGCACCCCTATCCTTAATCCCTAAAAAAGTTCTGCCTAAAACTGGGTCGCAAACAACTCCCAAAAGCGGAACACCTCCATGAACTAAAGCAATCGAGAAAGCAAAAGTTGGCATACCAATAGAAAATGGCCTAGTTCCATCTATCGGATCACATACCCAAAGATATTCTTTTACTTTATCCAAGCCACTTTCTTCAGCCAATATGCCGTGATCCGGAAACAAATCATGAACTCTTTGCACTACCATATTATCAATTTCAATATCTGTTTTTGTAACTGGTGAGCCGTCTTCCTTCCATTCCTTCTTCATGCCTAATTTAAAATTATTAATCATAATTTTGCCAGCATCTTCTGATAACTTTAGAGCAAAGCTTATATGTTTATCATTTATCATTATTTCTCCTCTTTAGAATGCTTTTTATGTATAATACCAGCATTCATGTCGATTAAAATCTTATCGCCATTTTTTAAAGCTTTAGTGGCTGCATGAGTTCCTACAACACAAGGTATTTCATTTAATTGCTCCTTCAAAAATATCTCTAAAATTAGTATTTCTCGACCTGTATTTCTTCAATAGAAATATTTCCAGGTCTCTCAATCGCAAAAGTTATAATTTCTGCAATCTCATCTGCATTCATAAATGTTTCGGCCGGAAAACCTTCGCCAGCTTTTTCAAACATCTTAGTGTTGATTCCTGAGGGATAAAAGCCCATGATCTTAACAGATGATTTTTTGAGTTCTAACTTTAAGGTATCGGTAAAACCCTTAACCCCATATTTAGAAGCACAATAGACAGCTTGTAAATCCATTGGCCTTGTACCCGATTTGGATGAAATATTTACCAAAACTGATTCTTTGTTTTTCTTCAAGTATGGCAATACTTCCTTTGTCATATAAATTAAACCCTTCAGATTTGCATCTAAAACGGTCTCAATTTCATCTAGACTAACTTCTTCTAGTGGTTTAGTTTTTAACCAAATTCCGGCAGAATTAATTAATCCATCAATAGAACCAAACTCTTTTGCTATTTGAGCCATTGTACTTCTTACCTGATTCTTATCAGTGACATCACATTTGAAAGCGTAAGCAGAACCACTATGATCTTTTACAAAATCCTCGTCTTGGCGTCTTGAAATCATAGCTACTTTTGCACCTTTACTGATCAGGTTTTTTGTTAGGGCTTTTCCTATTCCCTCACTAGCACCTGTTACGATTATGATTTTATCTTTTAATAACATAGCAACCTTTTTTTACTTTATCTTCCATAACTATACTACCAAAAGCCAAAAATTGGAAGGTACCTTTATGGATTGACCTCCAAAAACACCCTTGGATTGACGGGGATTCCGAAGACGTTTATCTGTAAGCGGTTTCAAGTTTTTAAACAAAATTACAAATTATATTTTCAAATCAAATATTTTTATCAATGAGAAGTATTGACTTATAGTATAATACAGTGTAATATTTAAATCGAAGCATGCAATAATAGCTTACGAAGTGCTGTGGTGTTCCCTTGGAGAATCCAAGACTAAAGCTACAGATATCCACTTCATAAGACGCTGCTTCAAACAATAGACTTGAGTTATTTCGACTCGAGTTTTTTGTTTGTCTTAGCTTCTACCCAATAATCTTTAAATAGTTCTTTGCCTTCACCAATAATATTGTTTTTAAGGATTGAATAATACTCCTCTCCCCATTTTTGCTTTTCAAGATATTTAGCCAAAGCTCCGGTAATCCAATCGGCAATTTGGATATTGGCATTTGTTGTTGAATCTATCATCTCTATTTGAAGAATGGCGCCTTTGGGTAATAATGGAAGCAACCTGGTTCTTAACATCTCTTTAAATTGTGCTCTGGTAATTCCTTTTAAATGACGTTGGTCACAAAAAACTCGAAAATCTAAATCGGTTGTCGGGGTGTACATTTCTAAAATCTCGCCGATAATCTGAGTATATAAATGACCGCTTTCGTCTAAGAATATGTAGGCCATGAAGCTATTTTAACTCCTTATTTTCAATTCAACAAGTTTAACAAATTGTTAGTTATTCCTTACGGCTCCCCCTCCAAAAACACTCTTGGATTAACGGAACAAAAACAAAGGGAGCTTACACTTCCCGCACCTTTTAAATATTTAACTGTAATCACCTTGTATTAAAAGCATGAGGTCTTTGCCAATGAGATAAATAAAATATTAAGGGTTTCTTAAGGGATTTTTAAGAAAAATAAAAGCCAGGTAGGCAAAATTTGCTTTCCTGGCATAGCTTACTTTTGACAGATTTAAACTTCATTTTTGGGCCACTTTTCACATCTTTTCACACAAGACTCAAGGTTGTGCTCCTTCAAGTGATTCCAAAAATATGAAAAACACTTTGGACATTCGAATATCATACCGCCAATAGTCTTAAAAGGCATTATATTATCTGGATTATCCATCGGAACTGCTTTGGTAAACCCAACAATAAATTCCGCCCAATGCTTATGTTCTTCTCTGGCTCCATGCATTAATGACCAACCGCAAGTGCAAACATACCCCTTGGAACTTGGCATTCCTGGATACCATTGAACGCCCCAATCCTTAATAATGTATTCCATCATGCCCTCCCAATATTGTTTAAGGTTCTGACCTATCTTAACTAGCTAAATATTATAACAGAAAAAAGCCTAAATTTCCAGCTCAAGAAATAAAAATAGGGAGAGACTCTTAACAAACACTTGAAATGTGTTAATTAAAATTCTCTCCCATAGAAAAGGGCCAGTCCAATTCGCTGGACCCCTTAAACGTCTTATGCACTTCCTAATCCTTAATAATAACCCTTCTGCCAACTACCCTAAGCTTCCCTTCACAGTAAAGCTTGATTGCTTGAGGTAAGAGCCTATGCTCAACTTCATGAATCCGTTCGGCGAGGGTGTCTTCGGTGTCATCGGAAAGAATCTCCACCGGCTCCTGTAGAATAATTGGGCCTGTATCATAGTCTGCATCAGCAAAGTGAACAGTGACACCAGTCCATTTGGCACCGTATTCAAGAGCATCTCGAATTCCATGTGCGCCAGGAAATGACGGCAGCATGGCTGGGTGGAGGTTCATAATGCGGTTCACATAAGCATCGAGGACCTCTGCCCCTAGAAGACGCATGTAACCGGCCATGATGACGAGATCTACCTTGCATTCTTGGAGAATTCGCAAAATCGTGAGGTTATAGTTAGACTTGCTAGAGAAAAGATTACGAGATAGGTCGAAAGCACGGATGCCATGTCTATTGGCTCTTTTCAAGCCATAGGCGTCATTCCGGCTACTAATAACTACTACCACCTCTGCTGGCAGTTCTACAGACGCACACTGGTCAATGATGACTTGTAAGTTCGATCCACTGCCACTGATCAGTACACCAAGCTTTGGCAACTTCATCTCTATGCCTCCTTTTCTGGGTTTCTTCATCCTTGATAGCTATTCCTCGTTCTGACACTCGACCTCAAGCTTTTCTAAGAAGGCCTCGTAATCAAAATCCTGATACTTCTTTGGAAGCCGTCCGATCGATGCGAGGTATGGAAAAGCTAGCTTAAAATCATTAACAAAGCTCTGTACTCCTTGCTGGCCATCTTTGGCATGCTGTAATAACTCTGGGAGGAACTTTACGTAGTTATCAAGCTCACGCTCTACTTCCTCATCGCTT
This sequence comes from candidate division CPR2 bacterium GW2011_GWC2_39_10, assembly GCA_000993275.1. GTDB lineage: Bacteria > Patescibacteriota > CPR2 > CPR2 > CPR2 > GWC2-39-10. Next base: position 26,142 of record LBVV01000013.1, read on the forward strand.
AGGAAATCGACTTTTGGCTTATCTGGCTCTTCTGCCATTTTTGCAGAGACAGTACTGCCCATTATGGTATGTTCGTACCAGGTAAAACTTAACGGACTCCGACCATTGAGCCATTCACTAGTTCGACTACGCATTTGACGCCATGGCTCCTTGTTGCCAGCACCTCGCTGATTCAGTGCATACTTGGCCAGTTCATGGTACTGCTCTTGAGAAAGATCTTTTATATTCTCCGGCAAAACAAAGTTTTCCATTTCTGAATTCACCTCCCACTCGTTTGTATTGAACTTTTTTATGCCTACAAAAGCATGGCTCTGGTCTTACTCCTGGCTTCATAGCCTCAAGTTCACGTTCAATTTGTGCAACTCTCTCTGGATTGGTGTGGCCATATTTGCCCAGGTCAAGCTCACTAAACGTACCTTAGAGCTGATATTTTTCTTCGGCTTCGTGATCAAATTTTGGCCCTTCCGGCTTCTCATTCTTCGGAACTTTCTTAGACATCCTATAGCCCCCCCCTACCCATATCTGCTAAGTGCTGCAATGGCTCGTTCTTTTCGCTCCTCGATCTCTTCAATTGTGAGGAATTTCCGATACTGCCAGGGATAAATCCGAATCTCGACATTTTCATCAATTGGCCTAGCATCATATTCTACCTCTTTTTCAAGCTTTGTCAGTACTTTATCATCCAGACTCTCAATACCCGTTAGCTCTTGTATTTTCCGCTTGAAGTATTCCTCTAAACTCATTTCTATCACCTCGAATCCTCTGTGCCAATTTTTTATATAACATAGTCTAAGATTATTATTCAGTTTAAAAGTTGCAGGAATTGCTTGTCTAGTTTTGGATTTTACCACAAAATCCGCCTATGTTAAATGCTTTGTTAAAAATAAAAAACGAGGCGAAAGCTACCTTCACATAAAATGTGTTAGTAACTACCTAAACCTTTTTGGGGTTCGCCTCAAACCAATGGTTAGGATTTTAGATGTTCTTTACTATGCTTATTGCGTAAACACTATTCTTTCTCTTGAAGAATCGCAATCTCCTCGAGAATCTTACGTGTTCTCTTCTCGCCGAGTCTGAACTGCTTTAGCTCTTCCTGAAGCTCTTTAAGGCAATCGCTATCGTATTTCTTGATCTCTTCCTTAATATTAACTATGCCCAGTTTCTTCTCGGCCTCATCAAGTTGTTGTTTTGTAATGATACCTGCAGCCAAAAGCTCTTCAAGCGGAAGCCGAAGATAAAGGCTTGAGCAAAGACCGAGCGGTGCACTAAACGAACCATCACTGAATTCAAGAGAATACACGTCCTTTGAACGGTCGGACTTGCTGGCGTCAAAGATCTTGTGAACAGCAACAACCTGCTTGCCATCAGGATGAAGCATTCTATACGTTTTACGCCCATAATTGCTTCCATTTCTTCTCCACTCAAAGAGGTCAACAAGGTCAGGTATCCAACTTGTAAGGTATCGTAGGTCAAAGACCCAACCTGACCATTTCCATGGGTAACTGTTAAGACTATTCTTGACCTTGGTCAGCTCGGCCTCAACATGCTCGATCTGCTTATAGATGGCATGACCATCTCGGCGACCAGCTGTTACCAGCGACTCTTGTAGTTCGGCTCGTTGCTTTGTCAAGCTCTTATCCTGATCACGCAGTTCCTTATGCAAAATAACTTCTTCTTCTCGTTCTCGCTTTGATTCCTTGTTCAGCATGCCTGCTTTGATCAAGAGGTCGATATCTGGAGCTTCTCGGC
>LBVV01000014.1 GCA_000993275.1 candidate division CPR2 bacterium GW2011_GWC2_39_10
TCCTGGCAAATTACTAATCACTCAAAAAAGGGGCCCCTGTGGCCTCTTTTTGCTTCATTGTAGGAACCCGCATGGTCAGCTATGATAAGCGAGAAGAACGGTCATTAAGTTGTAAATGAGATGTGCGGTTTCTAAAAGCATTGGTAAAGTTTCTTTTTTTAAATTGACAGAAGCTCCTAAATTTATTACTATCGATTTAAGTTACAGTAAGTTTATTACTAGCCAAGGAAAATTATGAGAAAAAAAATATTATTTTTGATCGTCCTGACGGCTATATCGGTAGGCTTATTTTTTATTTTTGTTAACCAAACTAAAGCTGCTGATGAAACTAACATATCCATTTCTCCCTTAACCTTTGATCTGTCGGCTAATCCCGGCGATACCGTAACAAACGAACTACTTGTTCGAAATAGCAGCTCTGATCCGGTGGTCATTAGCGTGGAAGCGCAAGATTTTGTGGCGACCGGAGAAGAGGGGGAAGTAAACCTCACAGACAGTAAAACAACTTATTCCCTAGCGTCGTGGGTCGAGTTAGATTCCGACAAATTTACTTTAGCGGGTGGTCAGAAGAAAAGCGTGAAGTTTGTAATTAGAGTTCCGTTTAATGCAGAACCGGGCGGTCATTATGCCTCTGTATATACCCACCTTAGCCCAACCACTGGAGATGCTACCAGCGGATCAGGCGTAGGGCAGAAAATTGGCTCGCTTGTTCTTTTAAGAGTGGCGGGAACCGCTAACGAAGAAGCTAAAATAGCCACATTTAAAACAACCAAAGAAAGTTACGCAAAAGGTCCGGTTGATTTTGATGTCAGAATTGAAAACACCGGTTCGGTTCACGTTAAGCCAAAGGGTATAATTGCCGTTACCGATATGTGGGGCAAAAAAGTAGCCGATGTTACGGTTGATCAAAAAAATGTACTACCGGGCGCCATTCGGCACATGACCGCAAAATGGGAGAATACTCCTAGGTTTGGCAAATACACAGCTAGCCTGCTTACTTACTATGGTAACGAAAATAAACAGCTAACGGCAGCTGCAACATTTTGGATTATTCCGTGGATGACTATTTTGATCTGGGCAGTAATATCTGTTGCTGCAATTGTTATTATCTGGCTGTTAAGGGGTAGGCTAAAAAGCGCATTTAAGGCTTTCTTAAAGAGTAAGTAGAGAGGGTTTCTTGCTTATTTATCTCAAAAAAATAATTTGCGGGAGTTTGACGTTGTTGTTATTTGTTTCTCCTGTATTTGCAGAGATTCCGCCGGTTAATTTAAATGTTATTGTTTCGGGCAAGGTTAAAGACACCATTGTCACTTTAATTGGCTATACTTCGCCCAGTGCTTTTGTTACGGTTCAGGAAGACGGTAATGTTGTTGCCACTTTTAGCGCAAACAATTCGGGTGGATTTAATCGTTCAATTGGGGCAAGAACTGCCGGTACCCATACTTATAATATGTTCGCTACGGATGGCCAAAATAGAACCACTCTCAGCTATGGTTTTGTCTTAAACCTTGTGGATAAAACGGAAACTATAGTAAGCAATATATTATTGCCTACGACCATTGATGTGTCTGTAGCTCAAAGGGTAAATGTTAGCGGAAGCGCAACTCCAAATTCCCAAATAACTATTTTTATACATTCTGATCCGGTTATTGAGACCTTATCGGTTGGAAGCAGCGGGAACTGGAGCCGTAATGTAGTTGCCCGTCTTAGTAGAGGAGATCACCGTGTTTATGCCCGAGTTACTTTGCCTGGCGGCCTGCAAAGCATTAATTCGCAGTCTCTAAATTTTAGTATAAATTGCAAGACAGCCGATCTAAATTGCGACGGAAGAGTTGATTTGGGTGATTTCTCAACTTTGATGCATTATTGGGGGACAAATAATTCTTTAGCAGATATAAATAGTGATGGAATAGTTGACTTGGCTGATTTTTCGACCATGATGCACTATTGGGATGGATGATAACTACAATAAAAAACTGAACCACCCTCATTTTTTTGTCATCAGACTGTCCGAGAATGTGTGAATCCACTAAATTCGTCATTCTGAACTTGTTTCAGAATCCCTTTGCAGGGCTATTTTGCATAGCTACTGGATTCCGGATCAAGTCCGGAATGACAGTTCTCGGACAGTCTGATCCAGAAAACTTGGTTATGCAATAAAATTACTGGATTCCCGCCTTCGCCCGCCTTGGTGCGAGACATGCCCGTCTTGGTGAGTGCCAAACGAGACAGGCGGGAATGACACAGAAAAAGTGCACGTAAGTCGGGGACAAATACTTTTACATTGAAAAATAATTAGTTATAATAAATATATGAGAAAGAAAATCTGTGTCTATATTGCTGTTTTAGTGTTTTTAGTGGGTTTGTCTCCGGCTACTCAAGTTTTTGCCGACAGCGCTAGCCTATATATTTCACCCGGTTCGGTTTCCAGACAAGTTGGGAGCAGCTTCACGGTAAGCGTTGGTGTAAATTCCGGCGGCAACCCAATAAATGCCATCGAGGCGACGGTTAATATACCAAGCTTTCTTTCTATTACCGGCACAGGAACGGGTGGATCCTTATGCACTATTTGGGTAAAACAGCCGACTATTAGCGGGTCATCAATTAGTTTTAAATGCGGCATTCCCGGCGACACAACAGCTAGTGGCAACCTAATGTCTATTTCGCTTAAAGGTTTGTACCCTGGTACCGGCAATGCTACAATTACTAGCCATAGAATATTTGCAGGGGACAGCCAAAACGTTACCGGAGGGACATCCGGCGGCGCTTTTACCATAACTGCGCCACCGCCAGCCAAAACGGCATCGCCTTCTGTTTCTTCATCAACTCATCCAAGTCAAGATACTTGGTATAAAAATAATAACCCCGCATTCTCATGGAATAAGGGTAGCGGCATTAGCGGCTTCAGTTATGTTTTTGATCAAAATATTGGTACGGTGCCAAATACATCGGCGAATACGCAAAGCACCGGCGTTGATTTTTCTGATAAAGATGATGGCGCATGGTATCTTCATATTAGGGCCAAAGGCACAAACGGTTGGAGTAACACCACGCATTTTAAAGTTCAGATTGACACAACAAATCCGACTGATCTTAGCATTGTCGTTGATCCCAAGGGTCAACTGGGGAAGATACCGGTTATATCGTTTAACGCGGTTGATGCGGCGAGCGGCATAGATCATTATGAAGTCAGGATGGATCAAGAGGCTTTTGTTAAGACGGCGTCTCCCTACACGCCTAGTAAAATCAGTTCCGGCGAACACACTTTTACGGTTAGGGCATATGATAAGGCCGGAAATATGATCGAGGATTCTACAAAGCTAACGGTAAAAGAGGTTCCGGTTCCAAGCATTACGTCACCAAAAGATAACGCTATCTTTAAGCTGGCTCAGAATTTGAGCATAGAAGGAACAGCAGAGGCCGGCTCCCTTGTAAACCTTTATCTTGATGGAAAAATTGTTGCAAAAGAAATAAAGGTTAGTGAGGGCGGCACATGGAAGTATGTTCATGATAAGTTTATTATGCCCGGTTCTCATAGTATGCATGCAGTCGGGGTAAGGGGAGGTATTGAGAGTGTGGCAAGCGTCAAAGTTAACTTCAAGGTGGATCCTTCCGCAATAGAAGTGCTTGGAATTGTCATTCCTAGTCTTTTTGCCTTCTTGGGCGGTGGTATTGTTATAGGAATCCTCATTTTAATCATTTTCTGGCTACTTTTTGTTTGGAGAAGGGGCCTAAGGAAAATGCAAGAAAGGAACCGAAAAAGAAAAGAAATGCTGGAAAAAGAGGTAATAAAGGATTTTACGGAAGCCCAGAAGAGAGTTAGGGAAGATGTGCATAAGGTTTTCGAATTAAACAAACCAACAGTAAAGCAGGAACACGCCCTAGAGGATAATTTAGACAACGAAATGAAAAAAGCCGAGAAGAATATTCTCGCGAAGATAGAAGACGAAGAGGAGTAATTTATAGTCCGGATATCAAGAAATAACTTTAAATAACTTTAAATAACTTTTGGGAGCTAATTTTAGCTCCTTTTTTTATTTGAAAACTTTTGCTAAAATGGGTTTATTATGCCGGTAAAGAAAATACTAAAAAAAGTTGCACCCAAAAAAGCCTTATCTGCTTATCATTATGGCATGGCTATTCTATCTGCAATTGTTTACCGTTTTCCTTCTAGGAAAATGGTGGTTATTGGCATTACCGGCACTAAAGGCAAAACGTCTACGGCCAACTTTATTTGGGCATGTCTAAACGAAGCGGGGCTTAAAACCGGTCTTATTGGAACGGCTAATATCAGAATTGGCCAAAAAGAACTTTTAAATAAATATCATATGACCATGCCCGGCCGGTTTAAGCTTCAGCGGTTAATGCGTAAAATGTTGAAGGCCGGCTGCAAATATGTGGTTATGGAGGTAACATCGGAGGGGATAAATCAGTGGCGGCACAAAGGAATTAATTTCGATATCGTCATTTTTACCAATTTAACCCCGGAACATTTAACTTCGCATGGCGGCAGTTTTGAAAATTATAAGAATGCTAAAGGCAAATTATTTGACCTGCTTTCAAAAAGCAGAAGGAAAAAAATTGGCGGCAACTTAATTAAAAAGATGATTATTGTTAACGCTGACAGTCCCCACAAAGACTTTTTTATGCAGTTCGAGGCGGATATTAAAAAAACATTTGGCATAATGATTGGCGAAGCGGATGCGGTTGCTAAAGATATTAAAGATACTTATGACGGCGTAGAATTTTTTATTGACGAAAAAAAGCACGAACTTTCAATAATGGGCGATTTCAATGTTTATAATGCTTTACCGGCTGTTGTTATAGGTTCAAGTTTGGGCATTCCGGCAGATGCTATCCAGCGCGGACTTAAGAGCTTAAAGCTGATTCCCGGCAGAATGGAAAAGATTGATGAGGGTCAGGATTTTACAGTTATTGTCGATTATGCTCACGAAAAAGAAAGCATGACAGCAGTTTTAAACACGGCTAAAAAAATAATAAAAGATACGGATAATAAAATTATTGTTCTTTTGGGTGCCGAGGGCGGCGGCCGAGATAAAGCAAAAAGACCGATAATGGGCGAGATTGCGGCTAAAAAAGCAAATTATGTGATAGTCAGCAATGTTGATCCTTACGAAGACGATCCGGTTGAGATTTTAGAAGACATTGCGGTTGAAGCCCAAAAGCACGGCAAAATAAGAAACGAAAACTTATTCGTTATAGAAGACAGAAGAGAAGGTATTAGAAAAGCTTTAAGTTTAGCAAAAAAAGACGACCTAGTTATTATTACCGGAAAAGGTGCGGAGCAGTCTATTGTAATAGGCGGCATTTCCAGCGAGTGGGATGACAGAAAAGTGGTAAGGGAAGAACTGGAAGCAATAAGCAATAAACAATAAGCGAAGAACAAAAATCATTTTGACTTATTATTTTTCTTCATTGCGGAGGGGTTTCGTCTATTCCCTCTCCCCCAGGGTGGGGGAGTTTTCTAGCGACAAAAAAAGAATAAAGAATTTAGTATCAAGAATTAAGAATGGGAATATAGAATATTAGAATCTAAGAATTTATGCCTTATTCTTCATTCTTATACTTAATTCATAATTCGTTATTCTTGATTCTGAAATTTTTCAGCTTTCTGCTCTTGAAAAAAAAGTTATATTGCGTCATAATGTCTTGGATAATAAGAGGGTTTTGTTATGGCATCAGTAAAAGAAATTAGTGACAATGAATTTAATGACGAGGTTTTAAATTCTGACAATGTGGTCTTGGTAGATTTTTGGGCTCCTTGGTGCGGTCCTTGCCAAGCAATGAGTCCGATACTAAATAAGGTTGCCCAAGACGTAAAGGAAATAAAATTTGTTAAAGTTAATGTGGACGAAAATCCCGAAGCTTCTAATAGTTTTGGAGTCATGAGTATTCCTACTTTGCTAATTTTTAAAGACGGTAAAGTGGTGGATCAAATGATTGGCCTGCAAAGCGAGGATTCGTTAAAGAGTAAATTGAAGCAAGTTTAACTAGTTAAATAGTTAAGCAGTTAAATAGTTTAAACCAATTAACTTATCAACTAGTCAACTGATTAACTAAACCCAAAGGAGTGAAAAAGTTGCAAGTAAAATTACAAAAACTGCCGGGAAGTAAAGTTAAATTAACGATTACGATTGAAAAAGAGGAAATGCAAGGATATGAAAGGCATGCTTATAGACATTTGGTTAATCAAGTTAAAATTGCCGGATTTAGACCGGGTAAAGCGCCTTTAAATATTTTAAAAAAAGAAGTGGGTGAGGCAAAATTTGAAAATGAAGTTCTGGAAGTTGCCGTTCCTCAAAGCTATTATAAAGCCGTGACAGACGAAATCATTCAGGCAATTTCTCAGCCTCAGGTTAAGGTTGTCAAATTTGTTCCGGGCGAGCTCTTAGAATATGAAGCTGAGGTTGCTGTTTTGCCGGAAGTTAAATTGCCGAATTATAAGAATATCAAAGTAAAGATAGGGGAAGTTAAAGTTAAGAAAGAAGAGATAGATCAAATTTTGAATAATTTAAGAAAAGAAAGAGCAATTTTAAGAGACGTTGAAAGGGAGGCGAAAAAAAATGATAGAGTGGAAATTGATTTTGACGGATTTATAGGGTCTAATCCGCTTGAAGGCGGATCGTCAAAAAATCATCCGCTTGTTATCGGAGAAGGTAATTTTATTCCGGGCTTTGAAGAAGAACTTATAGGGCTTAAAAAAGGAGACACAAAGGAATTTGATATTAAGTTTCCGGAAAATTATCACGTAGCCGACATTGCCGGCAAGGGCGTTCATTTTGTTGTAAAAATGCATCTTGTTCAGGAGGTAGACCTTCCGGAATTAAATGATAAGTTCATTGCCCAAATTGGTCCGTTTAAGAAAGTTGCGGATTTGAAAAAAGATATTGAAGAAAATCTGGAACAAGCTAAAAAAGAAGAAGAGCGAAGAAAGACCGAGCAGGAATTGCTTGAAAAAATAGTGGAAAAATCCGAAATAGAAGTACCAAAGGATATGGTAGATCAGGAAACGCAGGCCATGATCCAAGACTTGGAATCTGCCATTATCTCAAGAGGCGGAAATTTTGACGATTATTTAAAAAGCATTGGCAAGAAAAAAGAAAATTTGGATAAAGAGCTTAGGGCAGATGCTGAAAAAAGAGTAAAAACCGGCCTCGTCTTATCCCAAGTATCCAAGGAGGAAGGAATTTTAGTAACCGATGCCGAAATAGAGGCGGAGATTAACAAAAGAATTGCCGGAATGCCGAATGCAGAAGGATTTAGGGAAAAATATTTTACATCGGAAAATAAGAAAGATATTGAACTGCAACTATTTACCAGAAAGACGATAGATCGGTTATTGGATTACGCTACTAAGTGATATATATAGAGAAATGTCTAATTTCCCATTAAATTAATTCTCAATTATCAATTTACAATTTTCATTGAATTTACAATGACTCAATTTCTAATCAATTAAGGTCATGAAAAGTTTGAGAATTAAAACATTTGAAAATTGATTGAAAATTAGAAATTAAAAATTGGAAATTTTTCGAAATAATAATAAATAATTAATTCATAATTAATAATTCGTAATTCAAAATTATAAAATTGGGGGAAAATATGAGCGATCAAATAAAAAATCAAATCCTTATTCCAACAGTAATTGAGAAATCCAGTATTGGAGAGCGGGCTTACGATATTTATTCCAGGCTTTTAAAAGACAGGGTTATTTTTTTGGGAATGGCTATCGATGATACGGTTGCCAACTTAATTATTGCCCAGTTGCTGTTTTTAGAAGGCGAGGATCCGGAAAAAGATATTTATCTTTATATAAATAGCCCGGGCGGCTCGGTTTATTCCGGCATGGCGATTTATGATACCATGCAATATATTAAACCAGAGGTTAATACAATTTGCGTTGGCATGGCAGCATCCATGGGAGCATTCCTGCTTGCTTCCGGGACTAAAGGCAAAAGATATTCCTTGCCAAATTCTAAGATTTTAATTCATCAGGTGCATATTCCGGGCGGTATTGGCGGTCAGGCAACCGATATTGAAATTCAGGCAAAAGAAATTTTAAAAGTTAAAGAACAGATGAACCGAATTATGGCGAGTCATACCGGACAATCATTCGAGAAAGTTTCCAAGGATACGGAGCGGGACTTTTATATGAATGCAGACGAGGCTCAAAAATATGGTTTAATTGATGAAATAATAACCAAGAGGAAGTAAGTTATGCAAGATATAATAAAAAATGTTCTTGATAGTCTAAAATTTAAAGGAACAGAATACGCCAGTGCCAGGGTTATGGGTGATGAGAGCCAATATATCAGCGTAAAGAATGGCATAGTGGAGGCTTTAGAGCAATCAAGCTCTTATGGCTTTGGGGTCATGGTTCTTTATAAAGGGTCTTGGGGCTTTGCTTCTAGCTATGATTTGGCTCCAAAAAATATTGAAAGAATTGCCATGAAGGCTTTGGAAGTAGCGAAAGCCTCAAGTTTAGTAAAGAAAGAAAAAATTGTACTTTCTTCCTTGGATAAGATTGTCGCTAGTTATAAAACGCCTTACATTACAGATCCTTTTAGCGTACCAGTTAATGAAAAATTAAAAGTGCTTTTGGAGACTGATAAACTAATTAAGAGCGTAAAGGGAGTTAGTATTTCGTTTGGTCATTTTAGGGCTTATCGAAAAAATATTCTTTTTATGAGCACAGATGGAAGTATTATTGATCAGGAGATTACCGAATGTGGTGGCGGAATTGAAGCCATGGCTATCGATGGTGATGAAGTTCAAAACCGTTCTTACCCAAACTCTCATGGCGGACAGATGGGAACAGGGGGTTATGAAATATTTGAAAGTTTGGGTTTAGTCGGGGAAGCAATTCGAATTGGCGAAGAGGCAGTAGCATTGCTTTCGGCGCCGCAGTGTCCGGCAGAAACAACCACCCTTATTCTAGATCCAACTCAGATGGCGCTTCAGGTTCACGAATCCTGTGGTCATGCCGTTGAATTGGACAGAGCTTTGGGAATGGAAGCTTCTTATGCCGGAACATCTTTTTTAACGACAGATAAACTGGGGAAGTTTAAATACGGCTCTGAAATTGTTAACATTTATGGTGATGCTACTGCTCCCGGAGGTTTAGGTACTTTCGGATATGATGATGAGGGAGTGCCGGCACAGAAATTCGATATTATAAAAGAAGGTATGTTCGTTAATTATCTTACTTCCAGGGAAACAGCTTCAAAAATTGGTCAAAAAAGTAACGGCACCGCCAGGGCTTCCGGTTGGGGACGAATACCAATTGTTAGAATGACCAATATCAATCTAAGGCCTGGCGATTGGAAGTTCCAAGACTTAATCCGGGACACAAAAGACGGCATTTATATGTGTACCAACAGGGAATGGTCAATTGATGATAAGCGTTTAAATTTTCAGTTTGGTTGTGAGATTGCTTGGGAAATAAAAAAAGGAAAATTGGGACGGATGTTAAAAAACCCCACTTATCAGGGAATTACTCCGGAGTTTTGGAACTCTTGCGATGCTATTTGCAGCAAAGATTATTGGCAGATTTGGGGTGTACCAAATTGTGGAAAAGGGGAGCCAACTCAGGTTGCGCACGTTGGTCACGGTACTGCTCCTACAAGATTTAGAAACGTTAAGATAGGAGTAGGAAAATGGTAAAAAATAATTTTTCCGTGATCTTGGGTGAAAGCAAATTAAAAGAAATGGCTGATTATGCTTTAGAAATCTCCAAAGCCGAACAGACGGAAGTTATTATTACGGCTTATAACCGTAATCTTACCCGCTTTGCCAACAGTTTTATTCATCAGAATACCGACATAGAAAACATAGATGCTCAAATAAGGGTTATAAACGATAAAAAAATCGGCGTTGCTTCCGGCAATGTTACGGGCAAAGAAGATTTAAAGAAAATTTTAGACCAGGCTGATCTAATTGCCAGCTATCAAAAACCGGATCCGAATTTTAAATCCCTGCCCTCTAAAAAAACATATCCTGAAGTTCATGCTTATTCCGAAGAAACAGCCAAGATAAAACCTTTAGAAAAGGCCAACATAGTGAAAGAGATGGTTGACTATGTTGCTTCTAAAGATTTAATAGCTTCCGGTGCTTTTGATACTAGTGTCTCTGAAATTGCCATTGCAAACTCTTTAGGTGTTTGGGCTTATCGCCCTGAAACTATTGCCCTACTTTCACTTATTGTGATGGGAGATAATAGCTCGGGTTTTGCCAAAGAAGCAAATACTAATGTTTTAAAAATCGATTATACGGAAATGGCAAAGGTTGCCTGCGATAAAGCTATTATGAGCAAAAATCCGCAAGATCTTGAACCTGGAGAATATGAGGTAATTTTAGAGGAAGAAGCGGTTGGAGAAATGCTGGGGTATATGGCCTATATGGGTTTTGGCGCTAAAGTTTTTCATGAAGACAGAAGCTTTATGTCGGGAAAATTGGATCAAAAAGTGATGGGCGATAATATTACAATTAAGGATGACCCTTTTAACTCCCGCGGTGTTCCCGCAAACTTTGACTACGAAGGATATCCAAAACAAATAGCAACCTTAATAGACAAGGGTACGGCCACATCAGTTGTTTATGATTCTTATACCGCCCATGATTATAGCCAGAAGAATACCGGAAACGCTTTACCGGCTCCAAATACTTTAGGGCCTATTCCTCTCAATCTTATTCTTGAACCCGGAAAAGGCAGCAAAGAAGAAATGATAAAAAAAGTTAAGCGCGGTATTCTGGTAACGAGGTTTCATTACGTTAATGCACACCATTACAAAATTCTAAATATAACCGGCATGACTAGAGACGGCACTTTCCTAATTGAAAACGGTAAAATTGTCGGGGGAATAAAAAACCTTCGTTTTACCCAAAGTGTTCCGGAGGCTTTATCTAATGTTTTAGAAATCGGAAAAGACCTAAAACTAGTTGAAAATATCGGCAATATCCTTGCCCCCGCTTTAAGAATAAGCAAGTTTAACTTTACCAGTAAGACCGAATTCTAATTTCACTATAAATAACCAAAATTGCTATTATTCTTGACAATAAGTTAAGCTTCGTTCTTTTGTTATCCACAGTCTTTTTGACAAGTGGTTTATTTACATTTTGATCTATTTTAGAAGGAAAAAGCTAGTATTTAGCCCTTGTTTTTGTCGTTATTCGTAATAAAATATATCTAAGGGTTAACTGGACTTACGCAAACTGCCACACCTCCCAAACCAAACAAAGCGGCTAAAATCCCTTTTTCTCCTGTCAGCGTATCTACAAATATGCTTCCAGTAGAGAAAAGAGATTTTATCTCACTTGGTTCCGGCTTGGATAGATGCGCCATTTTGCGCAAGTCCAGTTAACAAAATTTAATAGGGGATGAGAGAATTAGAGTTTGATTAGATGCAAAATGCCAAATATTTATTATCTTTTGGTCAAAAAATCTTGACAAGAGGCACTATTTTTGATAGTGTCTTTTTTAGATTAGCAATGTTCTATTTTAAAAATATTCAAATTAAGTAAAAAAATTGAAATATAATTAAGCCTTTTTAAGAAGGAGCCCATTTTTTATGTCAAAAAAGACCTCTCTTTCTCTTGGGGCCAGCTCACAACGGAAGTATCTAGGAAAGTCTCAGGAAGTTTTGGCGTTGCCGAACTTAATCGAGATTCAACAAGATTCCTATGCATGGTTTCTAAAAGCTGGACTAAGAGAGTTACTTGATGAAGTAAATCCTATTGAGGATTTTACCGGCAAAGCCCTTGAACTTACGTTTGGCGACTACTATTTGGAAGAGCCAAAGTACACCGAAAGACAAGCAAAGGAAAAAAACGCAACCTATGAAGCCTCTTTAAAGGTTAAAGCGGAGTTAAAAAACAAACTAACCGGAAAGACAAAGGAGCAAGAAATCTATCTTGGCGATTTCCCTCTAATGACCGAAAGGGGTTCGTTTGTTATTAATGGCGTGGAAAGGGTAGTCGTTACTCAGCTAACAAGATCTCCGGGTGCGTTCTTTAATTCGGAATTTATTGGCGGCGACGAATATTTTGGCGCCAAAGTTATTCCAAACAGAGGAGCCTGGCTGGAAATAGAAGTCAGTCCGCAAAACGTCATTTCAGTTAAAATTGATCGAAAAAGAAAAATTCCAATAACAACTCTTCTTCGAGCTTTTGGTTATTCGTCCGATGAAGAACTAAAAAAGATTTTTGCTGATGTAAATACTGATAAGGAAAAAGATTATATTCAGGCTACGATAGACAAGGATCCTTCTAAAAACAATTCCGAGGCTTATGTTGAGGTCTACAGAAGAATAAGGCCGGGCGATCTGGCGACTGTTGAAAACGCTAAAAGTTTAATTGACGCCATGTTTCTTGACTTTAAGCGATATGACATGTCTCATGTCGGCCGATATAAATTAAATAAAAGATTAGGTTTAGATGTTCCAAATACAATAGAAAATTTAATTTTAAGACCCGAAGACCTGGTAGAAATTATAAAAGAAATAATTAGACTAAATAATGGCATTGGCAAAGCGGACGACATTGATCATTTGGGAAATAGAAGACTAAGATCGGTGGGCGAACTTATTCAGCAAAGATTTAGAGTTGGTTTGCTTAGAATGGAAAGAATTATAAGAGACAGAATGTCTATTATCGATCCAAACCTGGTAGCGCCGGCCCAGCTAATTAACAATCGACCGGTAATTGCGGCTTTAAGGGAATTCTTTGCTTCTTCTCAGCTTTCTCAGTTCATGGATCAAACTAATCCTTTATCCGAAATAGTTCACAAAAGACGTTTGTCCGCAATGGGTCCCGGGGGACTCTCCAGAGAAAGAGCGGGCTTTGAGGTTCGTGACGTACACAGAACTCACTATGGCCGAATTTGTCCAATTGAAACTCCGGAAGGACCAAACATTGGATTAGTTAACTCTCTTGCTTCTTATGGCAAAGTTAATGAATACGGTTTTATAGTGTCTCCTTATAGGAAGGTAACCAATGAGGTTGCAAATAAAGAATCCGATTTAGTTGGCAAAATTGCCAGAGAAAATATTGAAGGTGTTGTAAAAGACGGGGAAGTTATAACTGAAACTCAAGCTAAAAAAATTGCTAAACTGGATAAAAAAACCATTAAAATTAAACCGATTGTTGCAAAAGACATTACTTATCTTGATGCGTATGACGAAGAAAAACACATTATTGCTCAGGCCACAACCGAAATTGACGAAAACGGTTATATATTAGAAGACCGTGTTTCGGTAAGGCGCATGGGTGAGGCAGACGAAGAATTTGCTTATAATGTAGATTATGTAGACGTATCGGCAAAACAGATTGTATCCGTTGCAACTTCATTAATTCCATTCTTAGAGCATAATGACGCTACCCGGGCTTTGATGGGTGCAAACATGCAACGTCAGGCTGTGGCTCTAGTTAGACCAGAGTCTCCGATTGTTGGCACCGGTGTGGAAGAAAGAATAGCCAGAGACTCCGGCCATACTTTATATGCCGAGAAAGAAGGCACGGTTAAATCGGTATCAGCTTCCGAAATTAGCGTAGAATATAACGGCGACGAAAAAACATACATTTTAAACAAATTTGTTGGCTCAAACCAAGACACTTCCATAAACCAAAGAGTGGTTGCCCAAAAAGGTGACCATGTTAAAAAAGGACAGTTACTCGCCGATGGTCCGGCCACCCAAAATGGTGAGCTTGCTCTTGGCCGAAATGTACTTGTGGCTTATATGTCCTGGGGTGGGGCCAACTATGAAGATGCTATCATTATCTCCGAAAGACTAGTTAGGGACGATGTTTTTTCATCAATCCATATCGAAAAGTTTTCAATTGATGTTCGAGACACCAAGCTTGGATCCGAAGTAATAACCAGAGACATTCCAAATGTCGGTGAAGAGGCTTTAAGAGACCTCGATGAAGACGGAATTGTCAGAATAGGTGCTCAGGTTGCTTCCGGTGACATCTTAGTCGGAAAAATTACGCCAAAAGGCGAAACCGAACTAACTGCCGAAGAAAGACTTTTGCGGGCAATATTCGGCGAAAAGGCCAGAGACGTAAAAGATACTTCCCTAAAACTTCCTACCGGCGAACATGGTAAAGTTATTGGTATTACCATATTTACCAGAGAAAAAGGCGACGAGCTTCCAGCCGGCGTAATAAAAAGAATCGAAATCTGTATAGCGCAAATGAGAAAAATTTCTGTTGGTGACAAAATGGCCGGAAGACATGGAAACAAAGGTGTTATTTCAAAAATTTTACCGGAAGCGGATTTGCCTTATTTAGAAGATGGAACTCCAATTGATGTAATTTTGTCTCCGCTTGGTGTTGTTTCCAGAATGAATCTAGGTCAGATCTTGGAAACTCATCTAGGATGGGCGGCTTCAAAAATGGGTACCAAAGTTGCTACTCCGGTTTTTGAGGGAGCAACCCTAGAAGACATTCAAGGATACTTAAAAGAAGCCGGTCTTCCGGAAAACGGTAAGGTCACTTTATACGACGGCCGAACCGGTGAAGCATTTAAAGAGCAAATCACCGTTGGCATGAAATACATATTAAAGCTTGCTCACCTTGTTGAAGATAAAATGCACGCCAGATCAATTGGTCCGTATGCCATGGTTACACAGCAGCCATTGGGAGGTAAAGCGCAAATGGGCGGCCAGAGATTTGGTGAAATGGAGGTTTGGGCACTTGAAGCATACGGTGCGGCCCATACCCTACAAGAAATTTTAACTATTAAATCGGATGACGTTATTGGCCGATCTAAAGCTTATGAAGCCATCATTAAGGGCGAAGAAATTAAAGAGCCAAGAGTGCCGGAATCGTTTAATGTTTTGGTTAAAGAACTTCAGTCCTTGGGTCTGTCCGTTGAATTAATTGATACGGAAAAGAATAAAAAAGTTATGGATGCCGATAAAGTGATCGAGGAAAATTACGAAGAGGATGCCGAATCTATCGAAAGTCCAAATTTGCTTGTGGCTGATTCAGCTGAAATTGAGGATTTAGCTATTGTTGATACTTCGGATTCTCATGAAATTGATGATTTTGAAGTTTTAAATAAGGAGGCCGGGCAAGAAGAGGTCTTCGATGAAGAAATAGAGGAGGTACTATAATGGATAAAGCAGTGTTCGATGCCGTCCGATTAGCTATTGCCTCTCCGGAGGAAATTTTAGACTGGTCACATGGCGAAGTTACCAAACCGGAAACCATTAATTATCGTACCCAAAAACCGGAAAAAGACGGATTGTTTTGCGAAAGAATTTTTGGTCCGACTAAAGACTGGGAATGTTATTGCGGTAAGTATAAAAGAATCAGATATAAGGGTATTATCTGTGATAAATGCGGCGTAGAAGTTACAAGGTCAATTGTTAGGCGTGAAAGACTGGGACACATTAAGCTTGCCGTTCCTGTAACCCATATCTGGTTTTTAAGAGGCGTGCCGTCTTCAATTGGTACAGCCTTAGATATTGGCGTTAAAGATTTAGAAAAAATTGTCTATTTTGCAAGCTACGTTATTACCAGTGTTAATGACGAAGCAAAATACAGGGCTTTGGCTTCTTTAGAAGAAGAATTTAAATCTAAAAAAGAAGAACTGGCCAAAACCGCCGAAGAAAAAACCGAAGATCTGCTTTCAGCTCAGGGAACCAATTTGCAGTCTATTCGCGATAATGCTAAGTCGGATCTTGAGTCTATTGCTCCGGGTCAGCTTCTAAACGAATTAAAGTATAGAGAGCTTGCCATGAAACACGGTGAAGTCTTTACTGCCGGTATGGGCGCTGAGGCAATTTTAGAACTCCTAAAAGGAATTGACTTAGAAAAAATTGTCACTGATTTGAAAGAAGAAGTTGACAACACCCAGGGTCAGCGAAAAAAGAAAGCCTTAAGAAGATTAAAACTTCTAGAAGGTATGCAGGCAGCCGTTATTAAACCGGAATGGATGATCATGTCTGTTCTTCCCGTTATCCCGCCGGATCTTAGACCGATGGTTCAGCTTGATGGCGGTCGTTTTGCCACTTCAGACTTAAACGACCTTTACAGAAGAGTCATAAACCGAAATAACCGTCTTCGAAAATTGATTGAAATGGATGCTCCAGACATCATTTGTAGAAATGAAAAAAGAATGCTTCAAGAAGCTGTTGATGCTTTAATTGACAATTCTGCCAGACGTGAAAAAGCGGTGGCATCTTCCGGAGCCAGAAGAAAATTAAGATCTTTAGCGGACATGCTTAAAGGAAAACAGGGACGATTTAGGCAAAACCTTCTTGGTAAAAGAGTAGATTATTCCGGAAGGTCTGTAATTGTTTGCGGTCCGGAACTTAGACTTCAGCAATGCGGTATTCCGAAAATGATGGCCTTAGAATTGTTTAAGCCTTTTGTCATTTCCAGACTAATTGCGGAAGGTTATGCTCATAACGTTAAAAGCGCTTCCAGAATGATAGAAAAGAGCCGAACGGAAGTTTGGGACGGCTTAGAGGAAGTCATTAAAGAAAAACATGTTTTATTAAACAGGGCACCAACCCTTCACCGTCTTGGTATTCAGGCTTTCCAGCCAGTTCTGATTGAAGGCAAGGCTATTAAGATCCATCCGCTCGTTACCTCAGCATTTAACGCTGACTTTGACGGCGACCAAATGGCAATTCACGTTCCGTTATCCAGAGCCGCTCAGGAAGAGGCCAGAAATATCATGCTTTCTTCTAATAACCTCCTAAAACCAGCAGCCGGCGAACCAATTGTTATGCCAACCAAAGACATGGTTATGGGTTGTTACTACTTAACAATTGAAAGACCGGATCAAATTGGTACCGGCAGAAGTTTTTCTACACTAGACGAAGTGATTATGGCCTATGAACTTGAGCAGGTTACCTTAAATGCCAATATCAAAGTTAAATTTGATGGTACAGTTTATGATACCACTGTTGGCAGAGTTATCTTTAATAAAATTTTGCCAAGGGAGCTTCAGTTTTCAAATGAAGCCTTAGATTCTAAAAAGTTAGGAAAAATAGTTGCCAGATCATATAAAGAACTAGGCAGAGAAGCGACCGCAAAACTAGTTGATGATATTAAGGACCTAGGTTTCGAATATGCTACCATTTCCGGATTATCCATGGCAGTGGCCGATATTGAAACTCCGCCAAGGAAAAAGGAAATCTTAGATGAAGCCGAAAACAAAATTATCGAAATTGATAAGCAGTTTGCCCGTGGCTTAATTACCGAAAAAGAAAAATATGAGAAAGCGGTGGAGTTATGGGAAAAGGTTAAAGACCAAATTCAAGACGACATTAAAGCCAATTTAAATCCTTATACCAGCATTTCTATGATGGTTAGTTCCGGTGCCAGAGGTAAAGTTGAACAGTTAACCCAGATGGCCGGCATGAAGGGCTCCGTGGTATCGCCAACCGGTGCAATTATCGAGCTTCCGGTTAGATCAAACTACAAAGAAGGCTTAACCGTGCTGGAGTATTTCATTTCAACCCACGGCGCCAGAAAAGGCTTATCTGACGTGGCCCTTCGAACTTCCGACTCCGGTTACCTAACCAGAAGGTTGGTTGATGTGGCTCAAGACGTGATTATTACCGAAAATGATTGTAAAGATAAAACCGGAATTACGGTTTCTAAAAATGATACTAAAGCAATTGGCGAAAGTTTTGCCGAAAGAATTCAGGGACGGGTTGTAACCAAAAAAGTTGTTGATCCCGAAACCGGCGAAGTTTTAGTCAAAGAAAATCAGTTAATTTCCGAAGAAGTTGCAAAAGAAATCGAAAATTCAAAAATTGATAAAATAGACATCAGATCAGTTCTTACTTGTAAAATCAAATGGGGTGTCTGCCAAATGTGCTATGGTACCAACCTGGCTACTGCCGAACTGGTAAAACTTGGTGACGCTGTCGGTATTATGGCTGCCCAGTCTATCGGTACTAATATTGCTGCAAAAAATAACTCAGATCTCTTCATACAATTTCCCAAGAACTAAACCTCTCACCTCTTTAACTTACGCCAAAACTACCCACCCAAATTCTCTGCACAGCCGTTTCTTTACGCTTTTCTGTCAACCAATCCTTAGCCAATCCATCCTTATGAACCTGTCTTATAAACATAAGTCACCACCCTACCGCTGGACTATAGATATGTCAATATCTGGTGACATTCGTTTTTTATTGTACGTCTTTTCTCCTATTAACCACAACCGTCATTCTTTGCTTCGTCTATTGCTGAAAAACTTTCGTTCTCAAGACTCCTCTTTTACCACTATTTTTTACAAATAATCCGCCTTGGCGGATTATTTTATTACTGAGACAGGCTATAAGCCGGATTCTGTACGGTCAACTTAACGCCAACCGCGACGACCATCTATCTGTGGCATGCTTCGCAGCACACCTCAAATTCACCTCCGTGAATTTTGCCTCCCACCTACCATCAATAAAAATTGATAGTTGCTTGGAGTTGCACCGAGAGGGGCTTGCCCCGGCCAATTATTACTAACCAGCCGCGTGGTCTCTTACACCGCGATTTCACCCTTACCCACAGACCCACATAGGGTCCAGGCGGTATGTTTCTGTTGCGCTCTTCGCCTACTTAAGGTAGCGAACGATACACACGTGTGCTTACCGTTCCCATCCCTATTTTCGGTCCCTCAGCTTCATTTCGCCGAAGCGAAAGTTACGCTGGGCAGACGTTATCTGCCACTCATATGTTATTAAATAACATGGTGTCCGGACTTTCCT
>LBVV01000015.1 GCA_000993275.1 candidate division CPR2 bacterium GW2011_GWC2_39_10
TTGCCCCCCTTTTTAATTCACTTGAGATCGAACTCGTTGTTCTTGACCCCAAGCACGAAGGCCTTCCACTCGTCTTGAGTGAATTGAAGCGGTTTCAATTCAGGGTTCTTACTGTCTCTGATAAGCATATTGGATTTGCTGATTGGGTTGAAGCTGCAGCGACAAAAGCAGGGAGATAGCTACCAATTCCCATTTATGGGGGTGGGACGTAGTTACAGATTCTCAATTTACTTATCTAAGCAGATAAATATAAGCACAATTGCTCCAAAAATGCGAAGATAGCCTCCGCCAAAGGCGGACAGGCGGATCTGGGGAGCCAAAGAATCAAGAATGGCTTTAGATAAACATTTTTTAATCCTTATATTTTTGGATTTAGAAAAGTTTGCAAATCGAGTATTTTTTAAAATAAAATTTATAGTATAATTTAGGGTATAGTTATTAACCAAAGGATAAATTCATGAAAACATTTTTCCCGGTATTGCTTATTATTTCAATAGTTATCATTCCATTTATAAATAAGTATTTAGAAAAACATATCAGCAAAGATATTTTCAGGGTGGTAAGAATAGTAGTCGTTGTTATTGTTTTCTTGGTTTTAGTTGCTACTGGTATTAGCATTTTCGCGTAAAAGTCTTTTGCTCTATTTTCAAGTTTCGATATTTCAAACTGTAATTTTGCTTTGAAATTCTGTTAGTTCCTCAGCGATTTTATTCCAATCCAAAGTTCTAAACACGTTTTTAAGTGGGAGCCAATATGGAAGAAGCTGGTAAATAGAGCATTTTAGGCCTTTATAAAGGCAAAATAAAAGTTTGAATAATTTCTAAGATTTGCACAAATTAATAACCCGACTTTAAGAAAATGGCTTTAAAGAGCCATTTTTTGGTTCGAAGATAGTCCTATCCGGGGGCTAAAATCATTGAAAAATTAGTCAATTAGTATATAATGCAAGTGTTAATTTCCCTAGTTTAACCTGCACATTACCAACCTATTTACGCGCACCAATGCCTTCTATAAAGCTATGTCCATTCGAAGTCATGGGAAAATACGGTAAGGAGCTTTTAGGGCAGACCTTTAAACCGCTTACGCCTGATCCCGATGCGGGAAAGCATGTTCCAATAAAGGAACTTGAAAAGGTTCCTTATGGTGTCATAAGCCTAAAGGCGGCAGTCAGGCCATATCTGGATCATGCAAAAGGCTGCCCCATTTGCAAGTGCAATATTCGCTTTATATCAAAACAGCGTCGTGAAGCTGATTCAATCTGTCGTGACCTTTGCCCAGTAACCTTTAAGCAAGCATGCTATTTTCTCGATCAGTCGCCAAGTTATAGTATTATGCTTTGCCAGTCTCCGATAATCTGTCATAACAACTATATTCAACCGGAGCACAAAGGCAAGGTTTGCTTCTGCTATGGCTGTGAAAAGCCTCTTGCGGAAGCCTCTTGTGGTGGCAAAGGGTGTAAGGCCTGCAATGGGCCGAGGGACAAACTGTGCCAAGGTACTACACAGATAGCTAGAGCAAATGATTATACGCATCTCGACCTTGGTTCATCGCGATAGTACAGCATGAAAGGTGGTGTATGAAATGTGTCTGTTAGGAAACGATAGTCTTGGCGGAATACCGATTGATGAGAAATCTTTTTCTAAGGAAACAAGGGAATTGCTGGACAGCCTAATCAAAGATATCGCGGAAGGTGTAGAGGCACAGGAGAAGAGCAGATCTTTTATTAAAGTTCTTGACCGGGACGGGGATATTATTCCTGTTTCCATAAATGAGAGGGGTCGTGATGGCGAAAAACCTCGAGAGTAGTGATAACTACTTTGTTCCTTGCTCGAAATTTCTCACTGAGGCTGCTCGTCAAAGGGTTATCGACAAAAACGGTGAGCTTGTTACTCCAGTTAAGGCCTCTTCGCCAGAGCAGCCCAGCAGCCAAAGTGGGGACAAGCAGGACAAAAAATAAGGACAAGTTTTTACAGGGATTCAGCGATAGATTGGGTCCCACCAATGGGAGAGGATTTTGTTAGATGCGTTAAGCATGTTTATCAAGTCCTCTTTTTTGATTTGATTTATCTTGTCATATCAATATGCATTGATATATAATGGGCTTATGAAGTGTTGTGACCAAGGATCAACAGAAAACGAGAAATTAATCGACTTAGCAAGCTATCTTAAGGTCATTTCTGATACCAATAGGCTGCGCATACTTTGTCTCTTAAAAAAGCAAGAAAGATGCGTTTGCTTAATCCAAGCGAAGCTGGGCATATCTCAAAACCTCGTTTCCCATCATCTTAAAATCTTAAAAGATGCGAAGCTAGTTGTTCCCCGGTCCCAGGGCAAATGGACTCATTATCGGCTAAATGAGGAAAAAATGGCTTACTATTCAAATCTATACAAACAAATAATTATAGGAGGAAAACATGCAGATTAAGATTTTAGGTCCCGGCTGCCCTAACTGTAAAAAACTAGAGGCTCATACCAAGAAGGCTTTGGAAGAACTAAAGATGGAAGCAGAAATTGAAAAGGTGACGGATATCCAAGACATTGTAAGTTACGGTGTTATGAGCACCCCGGCTCTTGTTATTGACGAGAAGGTAGTTGTATCGGGATCGGTGCCGGATGTAAAAGAAATAAAAGACCTTCTTAAAGGCGGCAGCGCGGAAAATAACAAATGCGGCGGCTGCTCTTGCGGCGGGAGCTGCTAGGAGGTTATAAGTTGGATATATTTCATCCAATTCAGGTATTTGCCGACTGGTTTAGTTACGGTATTTTGGGTCTTACAACAGAAACTCATTTAGGCGCCGCCGTCAATTTTTTTGTTTACGATGCCATTAAGATTGTTTTGCTTCTCATTGTTATTAATTACTTTATGGCAATTGTCAGACACTACTTGCCGGTTGAAAAAATCAGAGACTTTTTAACCAGCCGAAAGTTTTACGGAGCGGATTATTTGCTAGCCTCCATTTTTGGTTGCATTACCCCCTTTTGCAGCTGTTCCTCTATTCCGCTATTTATCGGATTTTTAAGAGCTAAGATTCCATTGGGGGTTACTTTTGCCTTTCTTATCACCTCGCCTTTAGTAAATGAAGCGGCAGTTGCGGTTTTTCTGGGTGTTTGGGGCTGGAAGATCACGTTGCTATATGTTCTGGCCGGCATAACCGTTGGCACAATCGGCGGCTTTATTCTTGGAAAGCTAAAACTGGAAAATCAAGTGGCCGATTTTGTTTGGCAGGTGCAGGTAAATCAGGCTCAAACATCCAAAAAAGAAAAGCCTTCTAAAAAGGCGCTCTTTAAGATCTTTTCAAAAGAAGCTTTTTCAATCACTATAAAAATCATACCTTATGTTTTAATCGGTATTTTAATCGGAGCCTTTATCCACGGTTTTGTGCCTACCGGGTATTTTGAAGAATTCATTGCCAAAGACAGTATTTTTGCCGTGCCCTTGGCCGTTATTATAGCCGTGCCAATGTACGCCAATGCTACCGGCGCGATTCCCATTGTTCAGAGTTTGGTTGATAAGGGGATTCCCTTGGGGACGGCTCTTGCTTTTATGATGGCAACCGTGGGGCTTTCTTTGCCGGCAGCCATGATCCTAAAAAAGGTGATGTCTGTAAAGCTATTGGCCATCTTTTTTGGAATTACTGCTTTGGGGATGATGGTTATCGGCTATTTGTTTAAAGCAATTTTATAGGAGAATCTAATGAAGGAGCTTTTAATCGAATGGAAACACCTTGATATAGAGGGCAAAAAATTGTCGGACTGTTGAATATCTTATGGAGCGGATTTAGTTATCTGTTGCAGCATTTATGATTTCTAGAAGAATTACCGTCCTCGCATAATCGAAGTCAAAATGTAAATAAGATAGATAAGCATAAACATTAAGCCTTGCCATCTTTTGAGTACATGTTTTTGACCGACAAACATAAACAAGAACAAAAGCAGAGAAGAGGCAATTAAGAACGATATATCAACATCACCGGCGCTATGAGGGCTGCTGTGCCGAGTACCCAGAATATGTTGAGGATGTTAGATCCGACAACATTGCCAACCGCTAAGTCGCAATCATTGCGAAGGGCAGCTCTTACACTGGTTATTAGTTCCGGTAAAGAAGTACCAAAGGCAACGATGGTAGCAGATATTAAAAACTCAGATGCGCCAAAACCGCGAGCTATGGCAACAGCTCCATCAACCGTCCAGGTGCCGCCAAGGTAGAGGCTAAAGATACCGATGGCAATAAAAGCAGCGGTCTTAGTATTTGTAAGAACCTCGATCTCCATTTCCTCGTCTATAAGGTCGGTTTTGCTGCTTCTTGCTGATCTATAGAGGTAAAAGAGGAAAAAGAAAAGAAACGCGTAGAGGATAAAACCATCAACCCGGCCTAAATGGTTAACGCCATTTATAGTAACGAGCGGAATGTTAACCAAAATTGCCAATACAGCAGCAGCTAGTAAACTAAAAGGAATCTCTCTCCATACCGTTGCATGGGCTATTTTAGGAGGCCATATAACTGCTACCAAACCGAGTATTAAAAATGTGTTGGCAATATTGCTGCCCACAACATTACCAAAGGCAATTTCGGTTTGACCTTGAACGGCAGAAAAGATATTGATCATGAATTCGGGTAGTGACGTACCGACTGCTACAACTGTTAAGCCTATAAGTAAACTTGGTACTTTAAATCGTTTAGCAAGGGAAGTAGACCCGTCGATCAGAAAGTCAGCGCCTTTAACTAAGAGCGCTAATCCAATAATTAAATAAATGTAACTCATGCTCTCTCCATAATCTTAATTATTATACATGATAGATATGGAGAGTTAGAGAGCGTTTGCAAATAATCTTACGCCTTTATCCAGGGGCATTACCAATTATAATGTATTAAGCACAATTTTTAAAAAAGTAGGGCTGCAAACTTATGGTTTGCAGCCCCATGGCTGTGTTAATTGTATACTAGCCGTTGTTCATTTCATAAAGTATTTTTGCCACTTCAGCACGAGTGACAAAGTTATTTGGCAAGAATCTGCCATCTGGATAGCCGGAGACAACGCCCATATTCTTTGAGGTTACAATATAGGTATATGCCCAATAAGTATCTGGCACATCCGGGAATGTGATTCCGTTTCCGCTTAACTCAATTTTTTTGGCAGAAACGCACATTTTTACTACTTCGGCCCTGGTTACCGCATAATCTGGTTTAAAGGTATTATCCGGATACCCATTGATAAAGCCAAGCTCTTGTCCGCGCACGACGTATCCGTTTGCCCAATGGAATGGCATTACATCGGAGAACGAGGAAAATGAGTTCGATTCCTGATCTTCAAGAGCAAGGACGATCATCTTAGCAATTTCGGCACGGGTTACGTAATGTTCCGGCCTAAATGAGCCATCCGGATACCCACTTACAACCCCTTTTTTGTACAACCCTATTATATAGGCGTAGGCCCAATGGCTGTTTGACATATCGATGAAAGTTGGGTTTTCTGGTGTTTTTTTATCTGGATCAGGTGCTTTAATTGGAGGCGGGTCTAGTTGGGGCATGGGCTTAATCTCTGGCGTCAGAAGGTATGAAGTTTGTTTAGGACTCCACTCAACTTGTGAAATTGTGGCATCAATTTCCGTCGTCACTTTGTAAGCCTTACCGGCCAGGTCTACTATGATGATTTTATCATCCGAAGTGCTAAAGCATATTGCTTTGTCGTCAGGAGCCCAACTAAGATTTGACTCAATATGGCCGCTCCAGAGTTTCTTTGTTGAGCCATCAAGCTTAAGCAAGACTAATCCTTCATTAGTTGCATAGGCAATCATTGTTCCATCATGACTTAGTCTGAACTCATTTATTCCATTAGTATCGGTATATTGTTGGATTGTAAAGTTCTCGGTTGGATTATTAACAAACCAGAGTTTACCGTTGCTCTCATCTGTTCCAAAAAACAGGTTTCCTTCGGGCGTGTACTGGAGCATCATGTTTTCGTTAAAGTTTGAATCGCCAGACATTATGGTGGTTAATCTGGGGTTAAAGTAGCTGCCGTATCGATTTTCGCCCTGATAGGGAGTTTCGCTATCAGTTATGTTATTTATCACGGATATTGTAAAATCGCTACCCCATTCATGATGGACAAAAGCCAAATTTCTTTGGTCGGGACTGTAGATCGGATTATGATCTTTTACATAGCCCCCCGGTGTTAGTATCTGTTTTTCTTCTCCGGTTGACAGATTTATTTTCCATAAGCCAGAAAAACCTCCGTAAATTATGGCATCTGCATTAATCCAGCTTGAGTCCGATATCCACGCATCTTTTTTCCATTCAGTTTCGCCGTTTATGTTTTTTACTATTGAGAAGCTTTTGTTGTCAGAGTCTTCATAGGCAAATTGAATTTTGGTGCCGGATGGATCCCAACTGAGGCCATTTGTATATTCTGCTTGTATTAGGCTGGTTTTGTTTGTGCCGTCGGTATTTATGACACTTATTTTATCAACGTCATGATCGAGAGTATACTTGTACGCACGATACGCAATGCCTCCATCAATTCCTCCTCCCGCAAGTGCAACTTGCGACAAAATGCTTAAGGCAATCAAAACTATGATTGCAAGTAAAAGCATCTTTTTCACATTACTCACCCCTTCTAAGAAAGCCTGCATTTTCTATGTTAAGTTCTTAAAGAACGTTTGACGTATTATACTTCGTTTAAAGATTTTTGTCAAGGACAGTAATCCTTATATATAGGCAAAATTAGCGTCTTTGCTGTTTACAAATCAACTCCAAACTTTTTCTGGAAAAGGGTTAACTATTAAGATAATAAATAAAAAAGCCTTTGGCTATCTTGTCCAAAGGCTTTTCGTGTCTAAGTCCATTATTCTGAAGTTAAATTTCTAATTGAAGTTGTGAAGGAATTATTCCATCATTGCATACACTAGAGTTCCTTCTTCAAAATCGTGGTCAGATCCGAATGTATTGTTTGTCCTACCCCAAGGGTCAATAAACGAGTAAGCACTTGTGTCGTTTAAACCAATTGCGCCCTTAAAGTTGTTAGGGAATTGTGCATTTAGCACTTCGGACTTGTTGGCTACTCGATACCCAAGCTTGCCAAGCTCATGGTTAAGGAGTGGTTCGGGAGTTTCTTTGGTTAAGGTTAGAATCACTAGCATGCCTTTTGTTCCAGAAAGTCGGGGTTTATCGACAAGATATTGCGAAACTAACAGCTTTCCAAAGTCAAGCACGGGAATAAAGTCGTGCATATTCAGCGTGCTTGTATCTTCGAGATACCCCGAGAACTCTCCTTTTCGATATGTTGCAAATCCCGATCGGGGACCACATGTGTCTCGAGTCATACAAATAACTCGAATTGCATCACCTTGGAAAGCAAGAGAGAAGTCGCGGCAAGAATCGGCGGTTCTGGGTTTGCAGTCGTATTTGACTAGCCACTTTTCAACGTCGCCTACAGATATTTCTATCTGAGGGTGAAGATAGGGCATGCCAAGTCTTCGTTTATGCTCCTTTAACCCGTTTAATACACGTGCGGGTCTAAGAAGGAGCCTCTCAGCTTCTCTTGATAGCTGTTCTAGATAGGAACCGTTGAGATTCCAAGTGGACCCCGTGATTACTTTGCGATGCACGAAGATCATTGGGTCAACGTCCCATTCTTTTGAGATGTGAAGGAGCAAGCTTTCTGCAATCCTTGTCCCGGCGCTTAATGATGCGCGAATCTGCTCGATACTTTCAGGTCTTTCTTTTCCCATGTTAATGCCTCCAGAGTCGTGGTATAACCTTGACCTGCCTTTAACAGGTTTTGGCTACCGGTTCGTCCTACGGTTACAAAAATGATCTGCCGTCCCCCTTTCTACAGGTAATTTTAGGCTCGTCTTCCCCGTGATTATAGCCTAGAAGGTATGATTTTTCAAGAGCTACGAAGCGCCGTGCTGTTTTTATCTTTAAAATTTTTTGAATGTCGTTAAGTCACTCAGCGACCTTTTTCCAATCAAGCGTTCTGACACAATTTTGAGCAGGAGCCAAAACGAAAGATTATGGAGACTGAGCCGATTTAAGGCTATACAAAGGCTAAAATAACGGTTCGAATAATTTCTAAATTCGCATACATAAATAACCCAATTTTACGAAAATGGCTTTGAGAGTCAATTTTTTGATCGAAAAATTGTCAAAACTTGCCACTTACCATTGCAAAATATGTAAAAATGTGTTAAAATCATGCCGGTCTCCTATAGAAGGGAGAGGTATCCCCATAATGGGGCATTTGACAATTTGAAGGGAGTTAAGATGAGAAACGATGAAAAAGATTTGAAAACGGTTGAGACGGGAGGGCCCGTCAAAATTTCAATTGCGCCTAAAATAACCGCTTCGGCTCAAGTGCCGGAAGTTATGGAGGATAGCGCTTTGGAGCCGGACGAGGTTCTTGACCCCAATGCGGAAATCGTGGCGAGTCCGCCTAAAGATATGCCGGTTGAGGAACAAAACCGTCTAAGAGGGGTTTGTTCGGAACTAGTCAAGAGGTTGGCTGAAAATCCTGATGACCATACGGTGGTTGAGGAGGCCAGCAACGTCGGGATCGAGGCCCAAACTTCTGTCTTAAGACAGAACGAAGCTCTAGATATGAAGATGTCCGTTTACCAGCAGTTGAATCGTGAGATTGGCATCAAATCTGAGAAAGATCTTGGTCAATTGGTGCTTACGTTCGATAGATTGCGGCCAAGTTCGATCAGAAATCGCTGGTACATGAAGGCACTAGCCATGATTCCCGGGTTCGGCTCCAGTATGGAAGACAGGATAGCGGCTATCATTGTTAGCGAGATCAACACTGTTGGTGGTAATATAAAAGCACTAACAGACGGTCTCCAGTCGTTGATTGACCGGTTGGAGAGCAGCAAGCATGTCATTGTGGAAGAGATGGTCGCAATCGACGGGGGCAGAGAAACTCTAGCTCGAAATATTTATCTCTCTGAGCTTTTGTTCGAGACCGTGGGTAAAGAAGTTAGGAATGCGACAGACCCGAAAGTAAGGGATAATCTGCTCGACATTCAGGCCGACATCGCAATGCGAGTACGGAACATGAGGGCTCTTGAGAATGCGGAGGAGCAAAACTACGAAAACGGCAAGATTCAATTGAGGACCTTGCGACAAAACCAAGAAGCAATCCGAAGCACGAAAGACATCGGAGGACGCTTCTTGCAAACCGCAATGCGTCTTTCGATTACGCTTGCCGAGCAACAAAGGACTGCGAAACTCAACGAACAGGCGCGGGACTTTATCAATAGCGTCATGCTCGAGAACGCCGCAGGACTGAAGCAGAATGCCGCTGAAGTTGCCGAAGCTTTTTCCGCGACGGGAATAGGGCTTAAACAAGCCGAAAAAGCCGTCGAGGACATCAAGGCAGCGGCTTTGATCGTCGCCCAAGCAAGACAAAAAGCCATCGATGAATTCCCTGAAGACAACCGGAGATGGAAAGCGCTTACAGCCGATTTGGTGAATACCAGCGGTATGCAAAAGTCGCCGAATATTCGGTCTCTCGAAGCTTAACGCGCTGAAAACAACGAGCGAATAAAAGACTTCCGAAAAGCGAATATGCTTTAACTTTTTACGGACGAGGCGTATTTTTGTGCCTCGTCTGGCTCTACTATTCTGGTGAAAGGGGGCATGAACAGTGCTGAAGAAAAGCGAGTCGCTTTATATTGGTGCTGCTAGCTTGATGATTGCATTGTTGACTTGGATTGTCTTGAAGGCTGTTAGGACCAGTATGATAATTAGTATTGGCATTATCGCCACTAATTATATCAGTACAGGTCTTGTTTGGCTTTTCGGCTTAATCGGGATAACCATGACTGGTATTGGTTTATATCAGCTTATCAAAGGTTCATCGCAAGATAGGCTAAAGAAAAGCAGTCTAGCGTATCGCTCAAAAACTTCCGGTCAAGAAGAGATTCGCGATCAACTAAAGATCATAATAGCTACACGCCCGAAGTTACGCCAAGAAATAAATGATTGCCTAAATCAGCTCGACAGCGTTAAAAGCATGTATGATCGCTTCAATCAACTTATAAAAAGTAATGAAGCCGAATTCGTATCCGGCGCAATTGTTGGACTCAAAGAAATTGAGCGTACTGTATGTTCCAATCTAAAATGGGTCATCAATAGCAGTATTGCTGCAGAGGAAGATTACTCTTCTGCGACGGATAAATTCTATGATCAAAGTCGTGAGAGGATTCGTCAAGTTATTGACGCAAATGACCTTATCATCGATAAGGGAAACGAATTCCTGTTGGCGCTAGCCGATAATATCAGCCAGATGGATGCAAGTAGTGCTACTACTCTGCTGGATTCATGGCTTGAAGTTATTCGCGAGCAAAATGAACAATCTACTATAATGGGGGGTCGGAAAAATTGAAGCGTTTTATAGTTATGTTCCTAACGTTATCGCTGCTTTTTTCAGTAGTTGGCTGTTCTGGAGTCAAGGAGACGGAACTAACCTACGATCAGGCAGTGGAGAAGCTGAAAGCCTACAGGTCAACCGGAACGGTTACCGCAACCGTCAAAAAGCATAAACCTGATGCAAGTTGGGTTGGCACCGACAGTTCTGTAAACGAATTGCCTCCGATTGACAAATACCCCTTAAGTGTTAAGGGATTCGGCCAAATCAATGTCGAAATATTCAGTTCAACAGAGAAATCAAGTGCTTCTACTGACAATTGGATGGAGGTACAGGCCAAAGAGTTCAATAGAAAGCAGCTACAGGTTGGAGGCAAAACGGTTTCGGTATCAATTAGACCGATTGCCTCAGGACTAGCGCTCGACTATATAACGAAACGCACTCATATGCCCGACGCTTATAGCCCGGCAAATGAACTGTGGGGCGAAATGATTAAGTCTACCGGAGTGCCGATTGAAAAAATGGAAAGCCGTTTAACGGGCAATACAGCTGGATTTTTGATGAAGAAAGGCACATACGACAGCTATCGGAAAAAGTACGGTGCCGTCACGGTCAAAAATGTTACAAAAGCAGTCTTAGCCGAAGATGTTGTGCTGGGCCACACCAATCCTAACTTGTCCTCGACAGGTCTGAATATTTTTACTCAGGAACTGAGGGCATTTGATCCCAAGAATCCTTTCTCGGCAGAATCGATAAATAAGTTTCGGGAGTTCCAAAACCTGGTACCACCAACTTCCCCAACAACGGCGGAGATGGCAAAGGTAGCGGCTAAAGGAATTATGGATGCTATGATAATGGAGTCTCAGGCTTATTCGGTAGAACCAACACTTTCCGATTGGAAATTCGCTCCCTGTGGAGTGAGGCATGACAGTCCGGTCTATGCGTTGGATAATTTGTCCGTCGACAAGAGAGAAGCACTCAAGCTTTTCATAGAGCAATGCAAGACGCCTGAGGCTCAAAAATCCGCGTCTTCGTTCGGCTTTAACCGGAATAATAACTACAAAGGTGTAGCGAACAAATATACCGGTAAGGAACTATTTTCAGCCTTGAAACTCTGGAAAGAGAATAAAGACGGCGGGCAAGATGTCATTTCCGTTTTTATAGCTGATAGGTCAAGTTCGATGGCTGGCAGTAAAATAACTCGTATTCAAATTGCCTCAAAAAACTCCCTGCAATACATTAACGAAAACAATTATGTAGGGTTGGTCAGCTATAGTGATGCAAACGATATTACTATCGATTTGCCAATCGCCAAGTTTGATGCCAAGCAAAAATCGCTTTTTGCCGGAGCAGTAAAAGACTTAAATGCTGATGGTGGAACGGCCACGAATAGTGCAATTGTTGTTGCACTCGACATGGCCTTAAAGGCTCAAAAGCAAGTGCCTAATGCAAAGATACGTATATTTGTATTGAGCGATGGCGCACAGAATGAGGGGCTGTCGCTATATGACGTGAAGGGCCTGATAAACGGTATAGGTATACCGGTATACGGTATAGGCTTTGAGGCAGATTTAACTGATTTGCAGCAACTAGCCGATGTTAATGAGGGTTACTGTATAAATGCTGACGAAGAGGACGTAGTTTATAAGCTACGCAATCTGTTCGTAGCCGAACTATAGTAAATAGTTTTCACCGAAAGTGATATGCCGCGCATATGTCAATATGCGCGGCTTTTTTAATTTTAAACATACCCTTGGCGGAGCCGAAACAATTATGATTAAAGACTTCTTATATTCTCCAGCAATCAAGTGCCTTCCCGCCTCTGGAGGGCGAATTCGAACATTAGGCCTTTTGTCTCGTTAGCTAAGCATTAATTTTTTCCATATGTTCAAAGCATTCCAATATTTCTTTGGCAAGAAGATAAACACTTTTGATATTTTGTAATACTATTGCCTCGTCTCTTGGGTCTAAATCCGCGTTTTTTAGTAAATTGGTATGGGTAAGTTTTAACGTGTCAGTAAATTCAATAAAAACAACATTATCTCTAAAAAGGATCCTAAGGCCATTATGTTTTTTGCTAGCAGCAATAAGGTGTTCCTGCGTATCTGGTGATAATATTTGCAAGATATCGGCACCCTCTAGCCTTAAATCCCCCACACAATTGATGTGAAATATTCTGTTGAATTCATTAGATTCGGTAGTTAGAATAGTAGATGAAAAGAAAGATTTAATTTTAGTGTCAATGCCTTGTGGCGCAAGCGAAAAGTCGGCGATTGTAATAGTAGGCAGTTCAAAGGCATAAACAAGATTATGATAGGTGTGAGAATTTTTTCCCGAACCTGTGGTATAGTTAAAACCAGAAAGCCAAAAATTATTTTTAGTGTCGCCTTCTAGTCTTCCCCAAAATTGGTTTTCTAGGTACTGGCTGTGGTCGCCAAACTTAAAAATCTCTGGGTAGATAGAAGTCATACTATTCCATTTATCCTTATTTCTTTCCGGATCATACAGCCACCCAAAACTGGAAGCAATTATCATGTTGGTTATGTCGCGCTGTAAAGTTCTTACTTTATATAAGACAAGTGATGAGGGAATTAAAATGGCTGCCAAGGAAAATTCAAAGAAGCCTTCTAGCCGGTCTGGGTCAGGCGAATCGATATCAAAGATTATTGCCAATAGAGCTGTTATTGCCAGCCCCAAAGTAATGGAAAGTATCAGAAGATTTCTAAATTTATATGGATTTTGCTTGAGCTTTTCATATTCCGATCGAACCTTCTCTCCATTTGCCTGAATTAACGTTTTTTCTTCCTCTGTAACATGTCCTGTTAGCGGATCCCAAAAAGTGTTCATGAAAATAGTATATTTACAGATTAACATTAATACAATAGATTGTTGTTTTTAGGCTTTGAATACAAACTTGCTTTGAAGTACCCCTAAATCTTCAGCGATTCTATTCCAATCCAAAGTGCTAAACACGTTTTTATGTGGGAGCCATGTCAAAGTATTGGAAAATTCTAATCACAATAAACCAAGCCTGGCGCCATCCGAACGGTGTTGGGCGGGCGATCCAGGGTCATAAATCATGTCTAAAATCATTGAGAAATCGTCAAATTAGTATATAATACAAGCGTCAATTCCCCAATTACATTCTGCCTTTCCTGTTCGTTCCCAATCTATTTAAACTTCGAAGGAAGTTTGCTTATATACGTCTTGCTCGTTTTGATCAACATTGGAGGTGTGAAGAAAATGAATTTTTATTTGCGTAATTTTGGTTGGTTCAGCATTGCCGGCGCGCTAATTATTATTGTCTTGTCTTTTCCAAGTTTTTTTTGCATGGTTTTGCCTGGCGAGCCAACATCGAGGGAAGGCACCGTTAATAAAACCGCTCAAATATGGCAACTGGCAGCTTTTGTTTTTGACAAAAAAGATGGACCCCAAACGGTTCCCGATTTAGCGTGTACTTCTATTAATATTCATAATAAAGCCACAAAAAAATCATGGGCTTATCCAGCGATCAGCAAATGGTAGTGGCAAAATCTTTCAATAGTCCGGACCGGACTGGTGCTGATGGGTAAATCCTTAAATCACCGGGCTTGTCTGGGCATTTTTTTCCTTCCAACACAACCCATGATAATATTATGGTCTATTACACAAAAAGACTTTTCTTGGTTTAATTTTGCTAGGTCGGGGGTTATAATGATTGAAATAACAACCGGTGCAACCATGAAAAATGGGCGTTTGTTTATACTGGACTTACGCAAACCTACCACACCTCCCAAACCAAACCAAGCGGCTAAAATCCCTTTTTCTCCTGTCAGCGTATCTACAAATACGCTTCCAGTAGAGAAAAGAGATTTTATCTCACCTTGTTTTGGCTTGGATAGATGCGCTATTTTGCGTAAGTCCAGTATGGGTGCAAAATACACGCATTCTTATAATTTAACTAGAGGAAAATTATGAAAAAAGTTTTGATTGTTGAAGATAACGAACTGCTGCGAACGGCTCTTGGCAAAGGCCTTTTGGGTTTGGGGTTTGATGTTGAAGCAGCTACGAATGGACAGGAAGGTCTTGAAGCGGCAAAAAAAGCCGGCGGGGATTTAAGCATCATACTGTGCGATGTTATGATGCCGGTTATGGATGGCTTCCAAATGCTAAGAGAAATAAAGCAAGATCCTGTTTTAAGAAGAATCCCGTTCGTATTCCTTACTGCTATTGGGGATTTGGATCGTATGGAGAAAGGGAGAGAACTTGGAGTAGCCGACTTCTTAATTAAAGATAATGTTGATTTAGATAAATTAACGGAAGTTATAAATAAGTATGCTTGACGAGTTCAAGCAATTGACTAGTTGATTTTGTCAAAGTAATATAAACGTGTAATAAGGGAAGTCTTAATGAAAATTCTTGTTGTTGAGGATGAAAGAATACTGGCTCAGATTTTGTCTAAAAGTTTTAATCTTTTGGGACATGAAGTTATTTTAGCTTTTAACGGTGAAGACGGTCTAAGGAAAGCCCAAACGGAACCGGATATAAAACTGATTTTATTAGATCTTATGTTACCCATAAAAGACGGATTTCAGGTGTTAAAGGAGCTAAAGTCTGATCCTAAAACTAAAGACATTCCGGTGGTCATTACTTCCAATATTGCCGAGGAAGCGAAGATTAAGGAAGGCATTGAGGCGGGTGCAGCCGATTATTTAGTAAAGTCGAATATTTCGATTGATAATTTAACGGAACTGGTTAATAAATATGTTTCTTAAAAAGATATAGTAAACTTTGTTCCTTTTTCTTCTTCGCTCTCGACTTCCATCTTCCCCTTCGACAAGTCTATTATTTGCTTAGCGATATATAGGCCAAGTCCGGTTCCGTTTTGGCTGCTGGAGGCGGCATTGCTTGCCCTAAAAAACTTTTTAAATAAGGAAGATTGTTCTTTTTCCGGTATTCCCATTCCGGAATCTTGAACCTCAAAGATGACTTTATCATCTTTCTGATGCAAGGAAACTTTTACTAAACCTTCGTCGGGCGTATATTTAAGGGCGTTATCTGTTAAATTCTGAAGCACTTGCTTAATTAGCATTTTATCGACGAAAATTTGTTTGGTTTTGCCGATATTTACTTTAAGGTTAATTTTCTTTTGCGTAGCAATTGGCCCAACTTCTTTAATAACCTCATTTAAGATTTCACCGAGGTTAATTTTTGTTGGCTCGTTAATTAGCCTCCCCTGTTCTATTCTGGACACGCTTAAAAGATCGTTTACCAGCTTTATAAGGTTGGTGGTGGCTATTTGCATGTCGCCAATAGAGCTAGACTGATTTTTGGATAGTTTTCCAAAAGCTCCATTTTTTAAGAGCTCAACATTCCATTTTATGGCCGT
Source organism: candidate division CPR2 bacterium GW2011_GWC2_39_10 (assembly GCA_000993275.1). Lineage (GTDB taxonomy): Bacteria > Patescibacteriota > CPR2 > CPR2 > CPR2 > GWC2-39-10. Next base: position 15,736 of record LBVV01000015.1, read on the forward strand.
AAGCGGTGTTCTTAACTGATGCGAGGCTACCGAAACAAACTCCGATTTGGCTCTGTCCAGCTCTCTTTCCTCGGTTACGTCTCGTAAAGCCAAAACATGACCCAATATTTGATCGTTATCCCTAGCTTGAATAGGCGAAAATATAACGGCAACCGTTCTTTCCCTTCCATCTTTTCTTTTGATAATCAATATCTTTTTTAGGGTTTTGCTTGAATTTTTGTCTAAGTACTTTTTGCACTTACACTCGCCCTGAACATTTTCTTCCCGAAATTTGAGTGCTTCGGTTAAATATTTTGCTAAGACGTCATCTTTTTTAAAGCCGGTAATATATTCGGCTGCATTGTTAAAGTTTATGATGTAGCCGTGATCTAAAACTATAATGCCGTCACCGATGCTTTGCAAAATTGATTCGACGTTTGATTTCTCGATACTCAAAGTGTGATTTAATGATTCTAATTCGAGCAGTGATCTTTTTTCCTTAAAAGAAGCCTCAACAAGCTCATCGCTGCTTTCCTTTAACTTTTTATAAAGCTTATCTTCCTCCTGCTTTTCCGAAGATAATTCTTTGAGCGCATTCGTTGTTTTTTGATTGGAGTCATAATAAGCTTTGGCCAGCAGCCCAATTTCGTCCGTCCTGTTTGACAAATTATAAATTTCCTTTTTTGTTTTAAAGTTAAAAATGTCACCTTGGTTTTCAATTGAGCTTTTGAGCCTATCCATCGGTTTGGTAATTACCCAAGAGAGCACATAAGAGACAAGCACAGTGAGTACAAAACAGATCATTATGATTATCATGCTTATTTCTCTTGAGGCGTCTTGAAATATGTCAAGCGTGTTATTGGAATGAATAACGATCAAATTAAGATTCGGAATGTTAAGGGGCAGTGATAACCAAAAATAGTTATCACTGCTTGCGATTTTGGCATCGTTTTCGTGAGCTTGTTTAGCCTCGTTTGTTTCGGATAATAAATGGTTTTTTACCATATCGGACCAATTTTCAAAAGGATTTTCTTTATTAAACTTTGCGCCTGCTTTTGCTATCAGAGTAAATTCATGCGAGGTAAAATGAACAAGATAAAAACCCATTTCATTTTTATCTAAGAGGGTTTTGATATCATCTTTTGCAATGTGGGTGTCAAGGTCTAAGTACTGAACAAGGCCAAAGCTAAGATTGCCATTTTTATCAAAAGCAGGCGAAACTGCTATTATGTAAGGATGCTCCATCTCTATAATAAAAGGCCGTTTTTCATTTGGCTTGGCTTCTTGAAGCTTAATAAACCAATCTTCATTTCCTAAATTGCCTAATGTCTCCTGGTCAGATCTAAAGATCTCTTCGCCGTCTTTATTGAAAACAGACGCCTGCTTAAAGCAATCGGTTTTTTTGTCTTCAACATACCGCATGGCAAAGTCTTCCTGGTTTTTTGGGAACTCCCGCTCTAATCTTTCTATAATTGAATTGCCTATTTCCCTGTGCTCTTCAAAATGATAATTTAAACTGCTTTCAAATAACAGACTTGAAGAATAAATTGATTCCTTAATTGATTGTGTGTGGAAATCCATCATTCGCTTATCGCTAATTAGGGTAAGAGACGTGAGCGTAACTATTACAGTAAAGGCAAGAAAAGTTAAGATTTTTTGTTTAAACGAGCCAACATGGCCGGCAATTCTTTCTTCTGAAAAAAAGTCGTTAGTAACAATATAAATAGACCAGATGAAAAATGGGGTAATGGCTATCACAGAGTTTTTGCCCAGTCCTACTATTAAAAATACGAAAAATAAGTTGATACCAAAAAGAATGCTAAATATTTTAACAAAGTTGCCGGTTTTTTGTTTTATGACGGCGGTGATTAACAAAAAGGCAAAGATAATGGTTGTGAGCAAAGCGTAATTAGTATAATAGTTTGAAATATCGGTATCTAAGAAACTTTTTTTGGTAAAAAAAATGCATAGGGCGAAGGGAATGCTTGCAATAGCGCAACCCAAAAGCCCAAACGACAACGCTTTTTCGGTGGGATCCGGTGATTTAACCAAGAATAAGGCAAAAAAAAGACCGCTTAAGCAAAAGGCAATAATTGCCAAAGCTACAGAAGTTGCTCCCGAAAAACTGACTGCGCTAAAAAAAATGAAAACGAGAGATGCCGGTAGCCAAATGAAGCGCCTTTTATTTCTGGGGGGCAAATTTAAGAAAAGAAAATAATATGCTAAAACACCGATGCCGGTTATTAGGAAAACAAACAAATTTTCGTAGGGAATCTTCTTGGCCCCAACTACTGCTAGGGCTTGGTGGGGAACAAAAAAAAGAACATAACCAAACATTATCAAGAATATGGCGCTTGTGCGTTCAAAATTTAATGTTTTCAAATTTACTTTTTTGATTTTCATGCTATATAATTTAATAATACCATTAATTAAAAGTGACATAAACAAAATAGTGAGGAGGTTTTTTAAATGCTGGAAAATTGCTGGGAGATAAAAAAATGCGGCCGAGAGCCCGGAGGAAAAAACGTTGAAGGTCTTGGTGTTTGTCCTGCCTCATCAGACAGAAGGTTAAGCGGTTTTAATAAGGGGGTTAACGGAGGCAGGGCGTGCTGGGCAATAGCTGGAACGATGTGCAATGGCGAAGTTCAGGGAACATTTGCTTCCAAAATAGAAGACTGCGAAAACTGCGAAGTTTATTTAAAAATTAAAGAAGAAGAAGGTGATGATTTTAAAGATGCCGCCAAGATTCTTCTTAAGCTAATGGACTAAAGTAATTTTTATTTTGCAATAATGTTAGAGCTTGTTATTATATTACAGTACTCCCTATCACATAAACAGTAACTATTAAAACGAACGCCCTTGTTTTAAATATAGAATTTGATATTTTTTTAAAATGATTTAAATATACAAAATTTTAAGGAGGAATATGTCAAAACAGAATTGTTGGGAAACTAAAAATTGCGGCCGTCAGACCGGGGGTGCAAAAGTAGCAGAGCTTGGTGTTTGTCCTGCTTCCCAAGAAACTAAGTTAAACGGTGTTAATGAAGGTGCTAATGCAGGAAGGGTCTGTTGGGCTCTTGCCGGAACGTTTTGCGGCGGTTTGGTGCAAGGATCCTTTGCTGAAAAAATAGGCAATTGCATGAACTGTGACCATTACAAGCTAGTCCATGACGAAGAAGGATCAGATTGTAAGAAAACTTCCGAAATTCTGGAGATGCTTAAAGGATAAAGATTATATCCTCGTAAATTAAATAAAAAAAGCGGTTTTAAAAACAAAGCTAAATTTTTAAAAGCTTTCAAATAATGCCGCTTTTTTGTTTAATAAGGGTTTAAGTCCTAAATGTTTTCAAATGGTAACTGTTCACAACCCTGCGTCTTTGCGAGTGAAACGAAGCAATCTCCTCTGCTTGAAACAAGATTGCCGCACTCTCCGGCGGCTGCCGGATCGTTCGCAATGACG
>LBVV01000016.1 GCA_000993275.1 candidate division CPR2 bacterium GW2011_GWC2_39_10
CTTCCCCCTGAATAGTATTAGTAAGAATTACCAACGACTTGATGTAATTAGCTTTGACGCCCTGACGAATTGCAGCTATGGCTGCCTTATCCAAACCGTGTTCTTTGTGCCTTATGGTATTATCTAGATCAAACACATAACCCGTAATGCCTTTTTCATAACAAAGCTCCCTAAATGGGATTTTTGACGCATGGCATACATGCAAATCAGGACGAACTAATTCCAATGCTTTCGACATAACCCACGCTCCTTAATCTATATTCCTATGCTTATATTTTTTCCTGTCTATAGAATCATAATCGAAGACTAGTATTTAATTTAAAAGTTGCACGAATCGCCTGTTTGACTTTGGATTATAGCAGAAAATGGCTCGAGTTTGAAGATTAATTATTATTGGTGCAAAACATCTAACTGGAAAACTTAAAGAAGGTATCCAAAATCCAGAAGAATTTCATATTCGATTTGCCACGATTCAAGAAGTAAGGCAATCAGGAATTTAAAGTGAGATTTGGGAAGAAGTAAAATGAGCAAAAGAAAAGACCGCTCTCACATGTTGTCAAGAGCGGCCTTAAAGCCGTTGCTAAAGATTACGATTATTAGTAACAGCCGATTTTTGTATGTTTTCCATCGCAAAGCATGTGGTAGACTCCCTGCATTCCCTTTTCGAGCTTTGAAATCGGATCATCGTCTTCATCCAACATATCAATAATTGATTCATCAAAGAGGAAACCATTGGCTCCAAATGCTGCTATTCCAGCCATAATACATTCATCAGGAGCAGTAAGACATAGGGTCTCAAAACCCGAGAAATTGTCCCGTAAATCTGGCAGTATCTTTGCTAACGAATCTGGAGACACATTAAAGATGATGGTTTTAACTCCGGCTTCTTGAAGCCGCCCGAAATCAAGCCAATCTTTCGTGTAGACGATGATTGTTGTTTCTGGACTCTGTGCCTTGATCCTGTCAATACCACTAAAAACCGTTTCGGTATCTATTGGCGGTGAGATGACAACAATCGGCACTTTAAGCTTACAACAGGCATCGATCCAATCGTATATACCTATCATCCATGTCAGATATACGCCGGTTGGTCTGCTTGTTCTTCTGGTTAGCTGACCCAGCTTTGTTTTAAGCTTTCTGGTTAGCGCGCCGCGGGTTTGATACGACATCCCTGCTTCGTTTTGAACGCCATAAAGAGCAAATCCAAAACCAGAAAGAAAAGCTGTCTCACCCACGGAGCTTTTAGGAGTAAAGGCTATCGGCATAGGCATGTTGAGCATTTCTGATAACTCACGCATTATAGTTTTCACCTCCCTATCCGCTTATCTTCAGTATGCCAAGGACTGTTTTGACCGTCTGCCATTTCTTAGACTCATGGCTGCAACCGGCCATTGATAACTCTTGGTTATAAGCCGACGAATTTGCGACAATCGGTCCGGCATACCCTTTATCTCGGATCCTCCGCAAAAGAGGCACTGTGTCCAACTCGTATGGCATACATGCATCCATAACAATGATGTTAATCTTGTCTTGTCGGGCGCTAAAATGTGCCCAAGCGTCATCGATGGTAAATGCCTGAAGAACTTCAATGCCATGTCTCTCCAATCCTATTTTGTAAGATTCCTGTGAATTGTCTTCGTCTTCCACGACTAAAACTACAATCCTATCTTCCACGATATCCCTCCTAATCATTTTCTTCGGCGTTTAAATACTCTCCTAAAAACTGACTTAATTGATGAGGTAAGAAAATTGATCTTCTTGGTAAGCTTATTTTGATCTCTGTGCCAGTCTATATACGCTTGTTTCATTTCCCGGACAAAATCGTTACCTCTCATTACATACACTTTTATATCGATCAGACTTTCTGAAGCGACACTAAAAGCTTCTGTTGCATTCAAATCCATTTCTTCACAAACGATCTTCATGATTTCACGAAGTCGATATAGAACCGGATCATCTTCTTTAGTCACCTCGTTGAATGCAAGAGATGCACCCGGAACCTTAAGCTCAGAAACATCAAATCCCTCTTTATCGATCTTATCGCGAAGAAAATCCGTGATTCTTTCGCTGATAAGACGATCAGCTTTTTCCATATTGCTCGATTCTTCAGCTCCTAGCAAAAAAAGTAATTCTCTATTCAAGCAGCGATCGTCGTCCCTCGATATAATCTTTATTTATGTGTATTAGCAACTCCTTAACTGTTTGATACAGTCCATATTCCTCGCTCTCACATTGGTTGCTTTTTTCTAGCTCTTCCATTTTTAGAATAAGAAAAGCTTCGATGCCTGCAATCGGAATGGGACCCCCAAGCATTTCGGGCGAGTCATACAGGTCGTGTAAATCCCAAAGGAAAGACCAAAAGGCAGCGGCGTCAGTACTTGGATTATCCTCTAATAGAGTCCTAATCCGTTCTTCAAAAAATAATGCTACCATTTCTTTATCTACAAACAAGGTAGAATTAATGGTTTGCTTACCCTTGTATCCATCCGGTGTTTCTGAAAATTCCGCTTCTAAAAGAGGGCCCTCTTTATAATGCATCAGCGAAGTATGTACAAGGAAGGCTTGGGCTATTTGATAGAGAAAAAGATTGTCACTGCCACCAGGTTGGCTATCAAACTTCTCCCTTTCTTGAATTAGGAAAAGCTCGAGACCTTGAAGAAAGGTAATTCCGCCCGATTTATCAATGGCATCATAGAATGATTGCATATTGTTTATACAATCATAAACACTAGTCCTCATAGCTCCTCTCGCAAATAACATTAAATCCTCTTTAAAAAACGCCTCTACCTCCTTTTTCTTTACTGACAAGCTAAAATCGATCAACTGCCTAATTTGATAGCCTTCTGCTACTTCGGTTATCTCAGCTCTCATTTCTACACACCCCCTGTTTGACCGTAATTATATAATCGATGACCTATCCTCAAAATTAAACCACAAATCGTTATTTAGTTTATAAGTTGCAAGTATTGCTTGTTTGACTTTGGATTATACCAGAAAATGGCTTGAGTTTGAAGATTAATTAATTATTAATGATAAATTTTGATATTTTCGCTATAAAAAAACACCTCCATGTTCCTTTGGAGGTGTTTTTTTTGGTGGTGTTATTATAGCATTTGCTCGAACCTATTTTCAAGAAAAATTCAAAGAACGATTTGGGGATTTTGTCTGCCCGCAGGAGGGGTTTGGGGAGGAATGCGGGCGAGCCATTTGCATGTGAGATCTAGGGATTATTCACTCATTTCTATGGATAATCCCAAAATTATTTTTTAATCAGCTTAACTAAATGTCGTCGTCTAGTCATACTATTTCCAATTTTACTAAGTTTACCAAATTCAACCTCATTAAGTGCTTCGATGATAAACTGGTCTTTAAAAATTTCGACAATATCCCATTTAGATAAGACGTAAGTTACAGTATCGGTGTCGGGGTTATGAAAAGCCGTTTTACCCTTAAAAACCGGGTCTGATTCACTAAAACAACTAATCAAAACTTTTGCGCCCGTTTTGGTAACCTTAGCTACAGAATCAGCATATTTTTCCCTATCTTCTGGCTTAATATGGTGAAGAAGTGATATATCAATTACAAATTCAAACGTGTTCGAATTCTGTTCATTAAGTAATGATTGCAGATCGAGAGCGTCACAAACCTCAAACCTAAGATTATTTTTTTGAAATTTTTCTCTGTCTCTAGCAATAACCTCTTCGGAAAAATCTACACCTAAGACATTAAATCCACTTTCAGACAGATAATTCGCATAATTACCCAAGCCACAGCCGATATCAAGAGTTCTACACGGTTTAATCCAGCCGGATTTTATTATTTCGTCAAACCACTCTGGGACTTTTTCAAAATTCCAAGGAATTTCATTGGGGTTTTGCTCGTTGTATATTTTGTTCCATGCACTTGGATGATTTTTTTCCAACGAAAGCTCTTCAGTGGTTTTACGAGTATCAAGCGGCAAGCCAGTCTCTTTGGATATCATTTCTGCTTTTGAAAAATCGACAACATGACGCTTTTTATCCGTATCGTAAATTTTGTAATCCTTTCTTATGTCCATAGGCGTAAGATTGATTGTAACGCCATTTGCCCCAGCGTTAATTCCCATTGATTGGCCAGAAATAGTTAAATTCTCTGGTCTTGAAGTTAAAAGTTGATTGTCTAAATTACTTACTGACGGAATTCGTGCTTTGGGAAATAGATGACGGTATATCGCCATCATATTCAAAGTTTTATAAAAATCTCCAGCAGAACTACCCTTGAGTGGAGTTTCGTCCGATGCAGTAAAAGGTGAGCAGCTGACCATTTCCCATGATCCAAGTTTCCCCGCGTAGATAATATCGCCCGCTAATGATTCGTCGGTTTGACCAGGTAATCCGACAATTACGCCAGTACCAATATACATACCACTTTTACGAGCTTGAACCAGACAAGACGTCCGTCTCTCAAGAGTACTCCCTGGACGCATTTCTTCATGTAAGTCCTTATCAGATGTTTCGTGTTTAATTAAACAACTTGATGCACCGGCTTGTGCTAAGGCTAGATAATCTTGCTCGCTGTGATTACCTAAATTTACGATAATTTTTAGTTCTTTTAATTCTGGGTCAGATTTAATTTCTTCGATGGAATCTACGACAGTAGGGATAATCCTAGTACCTTCACCGCTTTGAATAAATAGCTCTTTAATCCCTGCCTCGTGAGCAACCCGAGCTTGCGTAACCATTTGCTCTGAAGTTATTCGTTTTTGAGGTAATTGACGTAAATTATCTCTCCTCATTGGGCAATAAAGGCAGTTTTCCCTACAAATATTACTTGCCTCAATAACTCCTCGCACTTGGATATTATGGCCGACATTTTCATCTCTAATTTTTTGTGCAGAACTATATAAAAAATCACGTTCTTCACCATCAATATTCAAAATTTCTACAAGGGCTGAAACTATGGTCGTTTCCAATTCCTGAATTTGTTCATCAGCCTTAAGAGGATCATTTTCTATATCTGCCTTTGACCAAAGTGACTTCAGATTTGACCAATCGTTTTGAAGTTTTAATAATTTAGACCTAAATTCCTCTAGTCTTAAATTAAGGTCTTCTTTCCCCTTCGGCGGTTGCTCATTTTTCATAGAAGCATTCTACCATAAATTCTTAACCCTTTAAATCTTAGGAATTTCTGAAAGAGTGCTTTTGGGTTAGGTTTTACTTTGCTTATTAGAGCCTTATAATCTAAAAATCAAAAGAAAACCTTAGGAATAAAAAAGACCTACTCAGTCAAGTCGCCCTGTTGGGCAAATTAACCTTTCGGTCTATCGTCTTATAGCTTTGCACTAGCTAAAGGGTATTATGTAACCGGTGCAAATACCGATACCCCAGATAGCCATGCTTACAATTTTGAATTGATTTATTATAAAGCCCTTCTGATGTTAAAAGTAGTTTCATTTTGCATCTTTGGTTATAAGTTATTTTTTATATTCTGCAAGATTTCCATAAAAGCAGGCTGCTTAAAATGACCTCTGTCTTCGAATTTCATGAAGTTTATCTTCTTAAAATATTTTAAGAACTTCTGGGAATGCTCAAATGGCACCATGTCGTCATCAACAGAATGGTACAAAAAAATATGGTCCACTTGTTCTTCAATATTTCTGATGTTAGCAGGGTTAAATTTAAAGTTACCAAGCTTTTCACCTATTAATCCTTCGTCATCAAAAGCCGGAGAGACCAAATGAAGCTGGTCTACCCTTTTAGGAAAGCGGCTCTCCGAAAGATACTTTACTAGAAAAGTTGAACCAAGTGAATTGCCAACCATTATCAACTTTATAGACTTATCCTTATTTATATAGGGAAAAACCTTTTCAAACCAAATCTTCCATGCCTCGTAATCTGCCCATTGCTTATTAGGCATATCCGGCACAAAAGCATCAAAATCCTCTGATAAGCCCCAAGCCAACCAGTCTCGCCAACTACGTTTCTTTTTGTAAGGATCATATTTCCGATTTCTTAAGTAGTTATAAAATTCTTCCTTGCTATCAAAGTTTTCGCCCCCTCGGATAAAAATTACCTGGTTTTTTATATTTTCCATGGTTTTACTTTATCAAAATATTATATATCTAGCAATTTTACTGCTTGAATATGCGAACACTCCCCTTTTTTACCCATATATTGATTGCGCCCGTTAAAAAGATCGCAATCGCACTTCCATCCGCCTTTTGCAAAACTCACATTGTGTTTATTGGCACTACCCTCGACTACTAATTAACCCGAAAAGGGTGCCACCCTTTTTCCTGAATAACTAATATTACAAAGACATTGAGTTGAAAATGCAAATGATGGCCGGTTGACCAGCCTGTATTGCCAAGAGTACGGAAAATTAAACATCAAAGGGTTTCTTAAGGGATTATTAATAAAAACAGGGAGAAGCCTTTTGGTAATTACGTATCTAAACGTATTTAACAAAATTCTCTCCCTTAAAGGGGTCCGATCCTTAACGAACCCCTGAAACTTAGCATCTACATTTAGTGTCTTTTTTCGATAATTCTCTCTTTGCTTTATATCTACAGCAGACACCACCAAGATGATGTAATTGACCAACAATGTGTTTATCTAACGTATCTCATTTCTTTTGTGGTAACTTCTAGCATCATACATTCCTATCGTACTACCATCCTTGGTTTTTACATAAAACCCGCCTTCAGAAGGCTTTGCTAGCCTTCCATTAGGATCGACTCCGTGGACTGATGCAATTTCGCGTAAATTTCCACCACTGTCTTTAACGTAGTCTCCGGGTTTCATGTCCTTAATGCCTGATGACACCCCATTCACCTCCCCTCAAACAAGCATATCTTTAATGTTGGACGGTTTTATGAGCTAAATTTGTGCAACTTACCTATTCAGCTACCCGATAAATCCAATCTTTTTTATTGTTTTTCCAATCTTGCCAGTTACGGTTCTAGTTCTTTGGTAGTTTAACGACTTTTCCTCCTCTAATTTCATACGGTCCAGGCTCAAATGCTATGTTTACCGATGGAATAGGCGGAAAAGAAGTTGGATTGTCAAAAGCGATAGCCTCGCCAGCGAAATCCTTATCGACGGTGTTTTTGCTGATATGAGCACTAACGATTTTGATGCCATCTTCCGTGGGATATATAGCCCCGATAACCTCGTTGTCTTCCAGTACTTCTACAATCTCGATACCAGCGCGATACCTATGAGGCTTCTTTCTAAACGTTATCACCCTAATTCCCCCCTTCCTATATCGAATTCCGAACAAAACACGTTCCAGAAGCGTTCGTGCCTATGTCTCAATCATCTCGGCATTATCGCCACTACCGCCTATATGATGATAATTGCCTACAATTTGCTTAGCCATATCTTCTGGCGTCATATCCACCTTCGCCTCTGCGTCGAGATTGAATTTTTCGTAAGCATGCTCTATCATATTAAACATGATCTGATTTGAACCTTTTTCAACCTCATCTTCTGTTAGCTCTACTTTTTGGTCTTGGGCCAATATCCTGATTATGCTTTTTACCATTTCTTTCATATACTCTCTTTCAGTTGCCAATCGTAACACCTCCCTTAGCCTTACAATAGAATTCTGTCCCATGACGTGCTCCGTTAAGTAGTACGTCTGTAATCAAACCAGGTTTATTGATACTTAGGATATAAGCTTTCCTCTCACCTGGCTTAGCAGAAACAAAGTCCCAGCAATATTTGACTTTTGTCTCCATGCCACCGGTTCCAACCGAACTACAATCTCCCATAGCAATGCAACGGATCTCATCCGTAATATTACAAACATGTGAAATCAGTCTTGCTTCTGGATTGCTGTTTGGATTAGCCGTGTAAAGACCATCGACATTAGTAAATAACGCTAACGTGCCAGCTCCCATGGCTTCGGCAATCATATACGCCGTGTGATCGTTGCCATTGAGCTTACTTTCTGCATCAAGCTCATCATATGCAACATAATCGTTGTAATTGAAAATTGGGATAGCGCCAATTGACCAAGTCTCAAGAATAGAGTCTTGAATATCAGCCATAGCTTTGGCATTTTTAAAATTGTCCTCAGTTACAAGACCCTGAACAACTAAAGTTCTGCCAAAGTGCTTCTGGTAAATACTAATCAGCTCTCGCTGACCAGCACCCGAGAGAACACGTCTTTTGACTGGATTGCTAGGAATGTCCCACAAACCAACTATTTCTGTGCCAATTGATAATGCGCCAGAAGTGACAATAGCTACGCCATAACCTGCTTTGGATAGTTTATTTACATCCTCAACAATGCATCTTATTACGTCCTCGTTAACGCCACCGGAATCAGTAAGCCCTTCACTGCCATATTTTAAAACCACTCTCTTATTTTCATATCCATTCAATTATTATCCCCCCAATAATTTAATTATTCTTTATAATGACAAGCTGCCTTCAAAATTTAAAAGCAATTTGCCATTATAAAGCTGGGGATGTTTTTTAAGGTTCTTTTGACTGCTTATCATACCATATTTTTGCTGATTTAGCGAGACTTTTTTATTCAAACTTTTTTATTCAAGCCGTCTGAACCACTTGCAGTTTTTAAAATACAAAGAGTACCTCGGACTGTCATTCCCGTGAAGCTTGTCCTCGACTCCGATCGGGGAACGGGAATCCAGGAAGCTTTTTAACATTAAAAGTGTGCCACCCTTTTTCCTGAATAATCTTAACTAGCTCTAAAAAATTAAGTTTTATTCTCGGTAGAACTCGTTAAATTGGAAACCCTTCTCAACTCCAAATGCCGGGAAAAATACAAGTTGAGCAATGGGACAGTTTTCTTCAATTCGAAGATGGGTCACGCCAGAAACACAAAGCCCAAGTCTTCCTCTACCTTTAAACCCCCCATCCCAAACACCACTCTGCAAAGTCCCACCACAGCGAAACAAGGTTGAACGAGGAAAGGCAAGACCCATCAGATTATTGGGTATATTAGTAAATTCATTAATATAGATGACGTAGAACCCGGACTTTAAAACATACCACCCATCAGTTATCTTAACATCACTCTCTGAAGCAACCTTGTTATGATAAGGATTACCAATTTGAGCTTCCCCAGATAATCGAACGATTTTCTTAACTGTAACGTCAAAACCTGTCGGTTGAAGTTGATGCTCGAAATCGATAAAATCCTCAATCAAGGGCGGGCTGCTATTACATAAATCTCTAATCTCTCGATCAGACAAAACGGCAGAATAATGTATCATATTTTCATTGTAACAAAATTTCAGATTTTAGTTAAGATAGATGTACCCCCGAAATTTAATGAGTGTTCGCCATAATTCCGTTGGGTATCAAAAAATGGCTTAGATAAGCCATATTTTTAATGGTGGACCTGATCGGGTTCGAACCGACGACCTCCTCCATGCCATGGAGGCGCGCTACCAGCTGCGCCACAGGCCCATAATCTTTTTTTAAAATGACAGGGATTGCTTCGTCCGGCAACTGCCCGGACTCGCAATGACAAGGAAAATTATAGCATAAATCTAAGACATTTATAATGCTAAAATTTTTTAGTATTATTGAAAAAAGAGGTATTTAAGTCTCTCTTTATTTCAAGATTTCAAGGTAAGATTGCCGCGTCACTCATTATCATTCGCTCCTCGCAATGACACTCCTTTTGTTTCTTGTTTCTTGTTTCCTGATTCCTGGTTACTGGCTCCTGACCCTAGTTCGTCTTTACTAGCGGTTTAAACTTGAAATTATCGCCCTCCCTCAGGATTTCCACTGTATCCCATTCTGTTATCTCACCTCTTAAAACGGCGGATGCCAATGAATCTTCTATTAGATCCTGAATAGTCCTCCTTAGGGGTCTCGCGCCGTTATCAATGTCGAAACCTTTCTCAACTAATAATTCTTTCGCCTCTTTATCAACTTTCAAGATTATGTGCTGTTCTTCCAATCTTTCGTTTAGCAAATTAAGCTGAAGGTCCACGATTTTTCTAATGTCGTCTTTTGATAATGCCCTAAATGCAATAACCTGGTCGACCCTATTTAAGAATTCCGGCCTGAAAGATTTTTTTAGTTCGCCAAAAACATTGGACTTTATTTCTTTCTGTTTATTTTCCATAAAAGACTCATGTTCTTTGTTCTTCAGATCAAAACCCATGCTTCCGGAAGAATATAGGTTTTTTGCGCCGATATTGGAAGTCATGATAATGATGGTATTTCTAAAATCCACCCTTAAACCTTTGGCATCGGACAGATAACCGTCCTCTAAAATTTGAAGTAACATATTAAAGACTTCCGGATGCGCTTTTTCGACTTCGTCAAATAAAATGACGCTATAAGGATTGCGCCTTACTTTTTCAGTTAGCTGTCCGCCTTCGTCATAACCGACATATCCGGCCGGAGCCCCAACTAGTCTTGAAGCATTATGACGCTCCATAAATTCGGACATATCCATTTTTATAAGATTTTCGACAGAACCAAACATTTCCTTAGCCAAAACCTTGGCAAGTTCAGTTTTGCCAACACCGGTAGGACCGAGAAAAATAAACGAACCAATTGGACGTTTGGAATCCGAAACGCCGGTTCTTGACCTTCTAATGGCCGAGGAAACCAATGTAACCGCTTCATCCTGACCAATTATATTTTGCTTTAACTGTTCCTCCAATTTGAGAAGATTTTCAGATTCGGTCTTAACCAGCCGTTTTAGCGGAACACCGGTAATTTGAGAAACCACTTCGGCAATATCTTCCTTGGAAACCACTAAAACATTACCCGAAACTCCCTCTCTCTTTTCCACTTCATCAATTTTATTTTCCAGATTTATTTGTTTCGCCTGTAACCGTCCGGCATAATCATACGCCTGATTGGCAACTGCCAATTCTTTTTCTTCTACGGTAAGAGTCAGTTCTTTCCTTAAATTTGCAAGTTCTTTGGAAATATTGCCCTTTTTAATTCTGACATCTGCCGCCGCTTCGTCAATGAGGTCAATGGCTTTATCCGGCATATGGCGATCGTTAATGTATCTTTTTGATAATTTTGCCGCCTGAATTAAAGCTTCGTCCTCAATAATTACGTTATGAAACTGCTCGTATTTAGCCCTAATTCCTCTTAGAATATCTTTGGTTTCATCCAAAGAAGGCTCCATTACCATTATCGGCTGGAAACGTCTTTCTAGGGCGGGGTCTTTCTCGATATATTTTCGGTACTCATTTAAAGTGGTTGCACCAATTACCTGAATTTCACCTCTTGATAAAGCCGGCTTTAAGATATTGGCCGCATCAAGTGCGCCTTCCGCCGCACCGGCTCCAACTACGGTATGCAGCTCATCTATAAAGACAATTAAATCGCGATCTCCTTTAATTTCGTCAATTATCTTCTTTAGTCGTTCTTCAAATTCGCCCCTGTATTTGGTGCCGGCAATTATAGAAGCCAAGTCCAGCATAAAGATTTTCTTGTTTTCCAAAAATTCAGGGACATCTTCGGCGGTAATACGCTGTGCCAAGCCTTCCACAATCGCAGTTTTGCCCACACCGGCCTCGCCAATTAAAACCGGATTATTCTTGGTTCTTCTATTTATAATTGAAACTAACCGAGAAATTTCTTTTGTTCGTCCAATTACCGGATCCAGCTTGCCGTCTTTGGCCATGCCTGTAAGATCAATACTGTATTGTCCAATTAATTGATGCTTGCCTTTTTTCCTTACCCCCTGCTGGTTATCCGACACATAATACGGTGAATTTTGAAAATAATCTTCAACTTCCGCCTTAATTTGCACAACATCAGCCTTTAAGGCCTTTAAAACTAGGCTTGCTTTGGAATTTTGCTGAGATAAAAGACCATACAAAATATGCTCTGAACCAACAAAGTTTTGGCCGAACTCCCTGGCAATATAATAAGAAAGCTCCATGCTTTTTTTAAGGGCTTCGCTTAAACCTTTTTGAGTTTGAACTTTTGCCGAATTATCCTCTACCAATGGCTTGGTAAAGGCAACAAGCGGACTCACCTTTTCGTAAGTTACGTCAAAGTCCTCTAAAATTTCATGCGCAAGGCAATCTTTGTTAGACAAAAGGCCAAGCAAACAATGTTCGCTCCCAATATATGAAGCCCCCGAATTCTTGGCAACATCCTGTGCGCTAATTAAGCATTTTTTTGCGTTTTCGCTTAAACGATTTAAATAATCGTCCATTATTACCCCCTGGTTAATAATACTTTTTTGTTTTTGTTTTTTACTAACTAACTTTTATTATTGGCCTGCCTTAGAAGCTAAAACGTCTTCTAGGTTTTCTTCAGTTTTTTCTTCTGCCGGAACATTTTCGGCTTCAACAGTTTCGGATACTTCAGTTTCTTCCGGCGTTTTTTCCTGAATCTCTTCAACTACCGTTTCTTCCGGCGTTTTCGAAGATTTTTGTACTTCCTCTACATTAAGTGTTTCACCTTGTTCTTGATTTTCAATATTTTTGATAATTTCATCTTCGATGTTACGTTTTGCCTGGGGTTTATCTTCTACGGCTTCAGCAGTTGCCTCAATTCCATAGTCATCGGTGCCCAAAATATCAATATTCCAACCGGTTAGCTTGGCGGCAAGACGAACGTTTTGACCCTGTTTACCAATAGCCAAAGACAGCTGGTCGTCAGGCACTTTGACCTTGGCTCTTTTTTCTGCCTCATCAACCATAACCTCTGAAACTTTTGAAGGAGAAAGCGCATTGGCAACATAAGTTTTAGCGTCTTCATTCCATAAAATAACATCAATTTTTTCGTCGCCAATTTCAGCCATTACAGATTGAACCCTAATGCCGCGTTGACCAACCAGCGAACCTACCGGATCCACGCCTCCAGCTTCGGAGAAAACAGCAATTTTGCTTCTTTGCCCGGCTTCTCTGGCAATGGATTTTATTTCCACTGTTCCGGCCACAATTTCCGGCACTTCAAGTTCGAAAAGTTTCTTAACCATGCCCGGGTGAGACCTGGAAAGCAAAATCTGCGGCCCTTTAGAACTTTGGTCTACTTTTACAATAAATAACTTGAGGCGCTGACCGTTATAATATCTTTCACCCTGAACTTGTTCCTGCGGAAAAATGACTCCGGTAGCTCGTCCTAAATCGACAAAAATATTGCTGCCTTCTATTCGCTGAACGATACCGTTTAGAAGATCACCTTCTTTCTCTTTATATTCCGAGAAAATAATATCTCTTTCAGCTTCGCGAATTCTCTGAATAATAACTTGCTTGGCAGTCTGTGCGGCAATTCGTCCAAAATCAGATACAAATTCCTGAAACTCAATCGTATCACCAATTTTGGCGTCTTTTTTTAGTTTTACCGCATTATCTAAAGTAAGCTGCAGATGAGGGTTTTCAACCTCTTCCGCCACTTCCTTTAAAACATAAATTGTCGGATGGCCCGTTTCTTCGTCTAGCTCAACCCGAACTTCCTGTTCTTTATGACCATAATCTTTTTTGTAAGCCGCCGCTAGTGCCGCCTCAACAGTTTCTAAAACTATTTCTTTCGGAATGTTTTTCTCGGCGCAAATCTGATTAATTGCTGCCATAAATTTTTTGTCTTCCATTTTTCTCCTTACTTGGCCCATGTGTCTTATTTAACATCAGGCCTAACAGCAAAAGCTGTTTTCTACTTATTTAGTTGTTACCTGTTTAAAAAAAGCCGCGTTTTTAAAACCCGACTACTACAGGCTTTAGTATAGATAAACTGAAGCGAAATGTCAAGTAAATTTTCCTATATTTTTAATACTCAAAGACAGCATTCCTTATTAAATTTATTGATTGGCCGTCTCCATCTATGGCTACAACGTCTATCCTAATGGGACCAACGAGATTCCGCCTAAGGTAATACTCCTTCGCCATTCTCATTAGTTTTAACTGTTTTTTCGCGTCAACCGCATCTGCGGCCGAACCGAACTTACTGTTTTTTCGCCACTTAACTTCTACAATACAAACCGTTCCCCCCTCTTTAGCCACAATATCTATTTCCCCAAATCGACTTCGAAAATTCCTTTCTAAAATTTCATAGCCTTTACTTTCCAGATAAGCGCAAGCTAGGTCTTCGCCAATACTGCCTTTATTTTTATTTTGCGATTTTTCAGACATTTATCCACTCCTTAGTACCCATAAAAAGGGTCTAACCCTTTATTCGGTGTAATCTTCCTACAACATGGCCGAGACAGGCCAGAAAGAAAGACGATGAATGCTTGTCCAGCCATATTCCGTAATTGCTTCCAGATGTTTCTTGGTTAAGTAACCCTTGTTAGTATGAAAATGATATTCGGGATATTTTTCTGCCTGTTTGTTCATAAGGTCATCCCTGTAAACTTTGGCCAAAATTGACGCACAGGCTATGGAATAAATTTTAGAATCCCCGTGGGTAACAGACTCACTTTTTATGCCAAGATCCGGAATTTTAAAAAAATCAATTAACACAAAATCCGGTTTAATTTTCAGTTTATTTACTGCCTGTTTTAAAACCAAGCGGTTCGACAGCGAAATTCCTTCTTTATCAATTGTATAATTGGAAACTTCGGCCGCAGACCAACAAAGCGAATTTTCTATAATTTTTTCCCTTAATTCCAAACGTTTTTTTGCAGATAACAATTTGGAGTCATTAATGCCTTTAATGGCCGGTTTGGCCGGATCCATAATAACGGCCGCCGACACAATTGGCCCCGCCACCGGCCCCCTGCCCACTTCGTCGACACCGGCAACAAATTTGTATCCTTGGCCAATTAATTCTTTTTCTCTTGCTAATTCTAGTACCATTTATAAAACATAACCTAATTTTGGACAAAATAATAGTAAAAAACCGCCTTTGGAGCGGTTTTTTATAGTATCAAATTATTTTTTATCTTCTTTTTCGGTTTTTTCTTTTAGCTCTTCTTCCAATGCTTCCTCTTCGGCTACTTCATCAGTATCTTCGGAAATTTCTGAATCCTTTTCTTCACTAACCTCTTTTAGCTCTTCTTTAGTTTCATCAACTTCTTCTTCGTTTGAAACCTCAGCCTTTGCTTCTTCTGTCTCAACTATTTCCTCTACCTCTTCCGGCTTTGCCAATTCTTCAGGTTTTAATTCTCTTTCCTCAACATTTACGGCTAATTTATCAAACTGCTGCTCTTTCATCCTGGCCGCTTTACCTCTTAAACCCCTTAAATATCCAAGATAAGCTCGTCTAACTTTTGATCTTCTTAAAACTTCAATTTTGACAATATTTGGCGAATGAAGCGGATAAGTTCTTTCGACACCAACACCGGAAGCAATTTTTCTTACCGTAAAAGTGGCGCTAGTTCCCTTGCCGCCTCTAATTCTTATAACAACACCTTCAAAAATTTGGATTCTTTCCTTGCTTCCTTCTCTAACTTTTTGATGCACCCGAACAGTGTCACCGGATTTTAAATCGGGAATATTTTTTAAGTGTTTCTTTTCTACAACAGAAATCAAGTTCATAATTAGTCCTTTTTGTGCTTAAAGTCAGGTATTAGTTTACCCAAAAAAATGATGAAAGTCAAGGATAAATTTGACACTTAAGATTCTTTTTTTGTATCTTCAGATACTTTGGTTTTTTTAAAAACAAACACGCCACCAGTTGCTAGTCCAAGCAGAATTACAGCAAAAGATCCAAGAATGATAGGTGATTTATAGAATGGTTTATTTACCGTTTGGACCACATTAGTTTCTTTAGCCACAATTGAAAATTTTATTGAATCAGTTTTTTCAACAAATTTATTATTCTGGGAGGCATCAATAACTGTCAACTCCAGTGAATGCGCGCCTATCCCCAAATCTTTGGTTAATTCATATGACCAATCTCCGTTTTTATCTGAATAGGTTTCTGCCTCAAAAGGGTCTGAATGAAATATTAATATAACTTTTTTTGATGGATAGGTTTTTCCCCTAAAAACGATTTTTTCGCCCTGTTTTATTGTCTGCGTTAAATCTTTATCACCTTCATATTCCTTGTTCCCAAATTTAATTCCCAATATTTTCGTAGTGATGATTTTTTCAGGTGTCGGCGTTGGGGTGAGGGTTGGAGTGGGAGTAGGCTTTGGAGTGGGAGCGATAGAATGATTACCAGTATTTGTATTTGATACTGGAACTGAAGGCGTTGAAGTTGGTCTTGGAGTAAAAGTTACATAACTAGATGTGCCTTGACAAGCATCACCTTCAACTAATTTCCATGTGTTAGTATTGCCATAATCATATTGCCAAACTCCTAACTTGAAGGTAAGATTTTTTCTTTCAGCTACCGTGGATTTAATATAAATATAGTCATAGATTTCACTACCATAATCATTATATTGTCCACTAGTTTCTTCCCTTAAAAAATATGCTTTGGCTTGTGTCGTAGAAATTGTATTACCGAAACCTGATGCAGTCATAATGACATAGTTGGATTCCGGTGGTGATCCATAAGAGGATAAAGTTGTGCCGTTTATAGAATTTTTATCAGGCATTTTACCGCCAATATGATAAGTAAATTTCATCTGTAATCTTATTGTATCCGACCCATTGGCAACTGCGGTTGATTTATCCGCATAAATATGACAACCCGTTTCATTATTGGGCAAAGATATAAGCTGATCCGCCCTTGCTATTTGAGGACTGAAAAACATTCCAAATATAAATAATATTGTTAATACTACTTTTCTCATCATTCTTTCTCCTATTTATTTTTGTTTCTACATTAATAATAAAGGGAAAATGATTTTAGCAAAAGACTTAATTTCGCGTCATCCTAAATTTACCTGCCCATTCGAAGCATAGCAAAGGAGGATTTCAGGATCTCAGAGCAGGACCCTGAGACGAGGCAGACGAACTAAAAAGTATGGCTTAACAAGAAGCCAGGAATTTTCTTGACGATTAATCAAGCATTTGCTATGATCACCGTAACGAATACGAAAAAATCAGCACATTAAAAATCAACACCTCGAATCATTATGCATATCAAAATAAATTGTGGCATTCGGATAAAAAAGGAGGGTTGTCGTATGGGCATTTTGTACATCCTGCCAGCTGTTTATAAAAATATTGCGGGATACAAAACCGTACCGTTCTTGCAAAACAGACAGCACAATTTTAAGACGAAAGCAGTCATCAAGGAGACATAAACCAATATTATTTCTGACTTAAAGCGCAGAAATCAAACATCAGGTATCATAATCGAGGACTTTGTCTTTTGGGGGGGTCTATGCAGCAAAAATTGCAGCAACTTCGTTGCAGTAATTGCTAAACAATAAATATTTGCGAAAAAAACAACACCAAAGCAAATATCAAAACCAAGACCCCCTCTTTTTTATTACAAAAAAGTTATTGCTCACAACCCTGCGTCTTTGCGAGTGAAACGAAGCAATCTCCTCTGCTTGAAACAAGATTGCCGCACTCTCCGGCGGCTGCCGGATCGTTCGCAAAAAAAAGTTATTGACAAAGGAGTAAAAAAGTAGTATCCTGTTACGCAACAGTCGCTAGATAGATACTTGACTACTATAACTCGAAAACCAATATGAGCGGAGCGTGAATATTATGCTTCGACCAGTAAATTACTTTATGCGTATATTCTATTGGATAATACTGCTTATTGTTTTTGCAACAGAAGATGCGCGGGCATCAAGCACCTATTCCGAGGCAGATGACAGCGCTATAGAGCCAGATGTAGGATTTATCTGATAAACCACTGCAACCCTATACAACCGTTAAGGAGGTGAGCAAGATGAAGTCCAGAGCTCCAACGATGTTCTTAGGCAACAAAACGTCGATCCCCCTTATTAGAAGAAGAACAGCGTAGCGCGCCGGCGCGCCGAGCAGGCGTAATGATCTCGAGAGAGAGGTCTGGAGGAATGAAAAAGCGAAGACGTTGGCGCTTAGTCATGCCATTATATTACGTACAAAGTGCATGGTTAAGCGCGTATTGATTTACGGTTATCGCTTGTAAAATCGGCCCTATACCGAAAGAAGGTGAGTCGATATATGATTGTATCCACCCACGCAAGAAAACTAATAATGATTCATCATGCTCCCGCCGGCGCATAGGCCAGATAGCGCCTCCGCCACCGGTGAACAGGAGAATTTGTAAGAAGAATGCTGAGAAGAAAAAAATAATCCGATTATGTTTGTTTTGAGTAGCGAAAAAAAATAATCCAATTGCTCCCAGATGTTCGGCAACCTCATACGAGGCCCCTATTATGCGAGCAAAAAGGGCGGGATCCTGAATAAGAAATTCAGGATCCTTTTTTTATGCAATAATTCCCCCGCCTAAAACCTTATCGCCATCATAAAAAACAATGGATTGTCCGGGAGTAACAGCTCGAACCGGTTTATCAAATTTAAAATATACCTTGTCACCATCAATTTTTCCTTTTCCTGAAATTTCTGCCATATTGTAACGGATTTTGGCTTTTGCCTTAAAACTTTCTTTAGTTTCAGAAAGCCAATTTAGATTTCCGGCCTCAACTTCGCCTTTTTCCAGATCTTTTTCATCACCAACCGTAATCGAATTTTTGGCCACGTCTATTTTTATAACATACTTCGGTTCTCCCCCCGCAACATCTATTCCCCTTCTTTGACCAATCGTATAAAAAGGCAAGCCTTTATGCGCACCAATTTCTTTACCGTGAATATCCAAAATTAGTCCAGGCATAATCCGAACTTTATCCAAGTGCTTTTTTAAAAAAGATGGATAATCATTATCCGGAATAAAACAAATTTCTTGAGATTCCGGCTTTTTGGCCACAACTAAATTTTCCTTTACAGCGATAGACCTTACTTCATCTTTTGTTAAATTTCCAACCGGAAACATAATTTTAGACAAATTCTCTTTCTTGATACCGTACAAAAAGTATGACTGATCTTTTCTCTCGTCTTTTCCTTTAAATAAATTTCCGCCTGAAATTCTTGCATAATGACCGGTCGCCAGATAGTCGGCTTCAAAATTATCAATTTGCTGCAATAAATAACCAAACTTTATTGTCTTGTTGCATTTGACGCACGGGTTGGGCGTATGACCGTTTTCATACTCTTTTACAAAATCCTTAATTACTTCTTCTTCAAATTCTTTTGAAAGGTTAATTTTGTGATGTTCGACACCAATTTGATCAGCCACCTTTCTTGCTTCTTCAACTGTGCCGTTATTGCACTCCTCAAGCGTAAAAAGGCGCATTGTAATACCAACCACGTCATGTCCGTCTTTTTTTAGTAAAAAAGCTGCCACGGACGAATCTACTCCTCCGGACATTGCCACAATTACTTTAGCCAAAAACTACCTCGCCAACCTTTAGCCTTTTAGATATAACTCCAATGGCTTTATTAAAATCTTTCTTTTTTACCGCCCCGCCGGCACGTTTTTCATGACCGCCACCAAAACCTTCAAAAAGCGAGGCACAGTTTATGGGGCCCTCGGACATGGCCCTTATTTCTATCCGTTCCTTAAATATTTGATAGCAAATTACAATTTTACGATCATCTAATATACTGCCGATAGTTTTTGAAAGCATTTTTATTACGGCTGTTTTGGACGGACTTTTAACCTCAACAAAGACGACTTCATTTTTAGATAACAATTTATCGATTTGAGTAATATTTAATTTAATTTCCTTTTTTATTTTTTCATAAGACTTAGTCAAGCTTCCGCCGCCAAGCAAGTTATTATAAAGATCATTAATTGACCTTGCTTGCAAAACAAGCGCAATAAGCTCATTTATAATATCGTTATCTTCTTTTGCCATGGCAAGGTAAGATATGGCGTCCGATAATTCGTCCGCTTTTTTCCTGTCTTCAATTGAGAAATGGTGATATTCGGGCCAATTGTTAAAAACGTTATCGCCCAGCACTCCAATTAATGCTAACCAATTAACTTGGGTTACCCGAAGTAAATCGTCTACTATTTTTGAACAAGAATATTTCATTGACTTTTTACCTTCTAGCTCAGGATTAATAAAAATTTCATCCGGCCATTTTTCTCTGCCATCAATAAAAAGATGATGATCTACGGTAATTATTTTTGCCAGTTTTACAAGCTTTAAGTGCTGGTCCAAGTTGGAAGAATGATAATCTAAATTTAATATTAAATCCGGCTTAAATTTATTAATCCTTTTTAAATCTTTTGGTCTAAAGTCCCTATTTGGAGTATCAACTGCAACCAACAGAAAGTTTTTTCTTTTGGTCGAATGCGTAACCATTGCCATAGAAGCAATGCCATCAGCATCCGGATGGAAACCAATAACTATTCTATTTGCCTCTTCGATAGCAATTCTAAAACTATTCATATTTACCCGTCAGTTCGATATAAATTATTCTATAAGCCTCCTGCAACGTCAACTCAATACTGGCCGGGCTTTGCCACCAGCGGCTTTTTCTCCATGTGGAATCAACCGCGGAATGGTTAATAATTGTGTACTTTGAGCCAAAAACGTTATCGAAAGTCACCCGCGCTCTTTTTTGATGATAGGGCGAGGTCACCAAAATGAACTCCTTAATATTATTATTATCAATAATGGTTTTTACGTTTTTAGCATTTTGATAGGTATTTTCGGATGTTTCATCAATCATTATTTTTGAAGAGTCAATACCCGCCTCAACCGCCATGCTTTTCATAACGCTTGCATTGGAAATTGGGCCTTTTTCGGCCGCGCCGGAAAAAATAAGATAATCCGAAAGGCCATCTTTAAAAAGTTTAATTCCCTCATTGGTGCGCGCTTTGGTTTCCCCGCCGGAAACAACAACAATGGCATCCGCTTTTTGTAATTGATCCTGCGGAGATAACCAAAAACCTAAAATTAGAACTAAGCCAGCAATAGACATGGGCACCAATAGTATTAATGATAATAAAATAAATTTTTTTACTTTTTTCATCTTTCTCTTGAAATTTCCTCCAACATTTTATTCGGTAAATTCCTGGGAAAACATTTTACCATAAGGACCGGCATCTATGCAGCCAATTCCCACCTTACCAAAATTAGGATCTAAAATATTTGCCTTATGACCTTCGCTATTCATTAGCCCTTCATGTGCCAAATCGACAGTGGGTGCCAAAGCCAAGTTTTCTCCGGCATATTCATAGTTTATACCGGCTGTCTCCATCCGGTCAAATGGATCTTTGTTCTCCGGATTTATATGCGCAAAATAACCCTTTGCAAGCATGTCCCTAGAATGCGCCCTAGCCAAAAACCTTAAACTATTTTCCATCGAAAGCGGCTTAATCCCCCTTTTTGTCCTCTCCCCATTTACAAGTTTAAGCATTTCATCTTCTGAAGAAGCATCCACCGTAACAGCAGTAGTCTTAAAATTTAATTCTATTCTTTCATTCTCTTTTGGCTTTACCATAAAATATGCCAGCGAATCTTTAATTGCCCGACCAAAAAGTTTTTGAACATCCTGCTCGTAAACACTGGTTTGGGCCACGATACGGCTGGCAATTTTAGAATTTAAAACTTTCGACTTTATTAATCCTTGGACAGGCAAATAAGCAATTAAGGTTAAAGTTACCGCTATCAAAATGACGCCCTTGGCAAGAGAAGCAAAAATGCCGGTGATTCTATTTATTTTAGAATCAGTGATCTTTCGGTTGAATTTTTTATAGAAAAAATGAGCGCCAATCAGATAAATGGCGTCAAAAACTACCCAAATAATAAAAAACGATAACAAATTAATGACTGATAGCGGCATTTTGGAAAAATATTTCGAAAGAACGGCGGCAAATGGCGGATACAAGGCAAAAGAAATTGCCAGTGAAAAAAAGAAACCAATAAGCTCTAGGGCAACTCTAATAAAACCGTAGTAATAACCAAGAGCCATATAGATAACCAGAACTATAAAGATGATGATGTCGACGATGTTCATAGATTAAAATTTTATTTTAAAATCCTCTCATTTCAATGGTTAACTTACTAAATGTGACAACTCAAATATTACTAAAAATCCAAAAAGTAAAAACATTGTTACTCTTCTGCCGCCTTCATCTAAGGCTTCGGGAATTAGGGTCTCTGAGACCATCGCTAAAATTGATCCGGCTGCAAGCGACAGGGCAAGACTTACAACCAACGGGGATGCATTTTGAAATTTAACATATCCGAACACCGCAGAAATTGCACAAACCACGGTAATTAAAGTCCATAACGTATACATGAACTTTCGACTCTTTTCCGCATTCTTAAGTCCATGCACTCCCGAAATCCCCTCCGGAACATTATTTAATAATACCGCTATAAGCATAAGTAAGCCCAGTCCTGCATTTTGGGCAACTCCAATACCAATAACAATCGCTTCGGGAATACCATCTAAAAGTGCTCCCAATGCAATGGCCTTGTCGTTTGCCAAAGCTTTAGCCCTTATTGATTTTTTATGTTTTCTGTGAGACCCCCCCAAAATATCAACAACATAGTCCAAGACAACAAAAGCCGCACCTCCGGCGATAAAACCCAATGTCACAATATGGAAAGCGCCATTAGCCTTTTCATAAGCTTCTTCCATCAACACCGAAGCCAGCGTCGCAATTAAAACTCCACTGCCAAATGCCATAATACAAGCATTGGTAATCCTTTTAAAATTAAAACGAATACCAAGATAGGCACCAATAAATAAACCGGAGCTTGCTACTAAACCATAAATAAGGCTCGTTAACATACTTATATTGTAACTGAAGTTCTATACTTAAACCAGAAGTTTACAACCGATCTAGAAGAGTATTTAATGCTTAGAGTTTAGAATTTCTTTTGTCCTCATATTCACTAATGGCCTTATGCAAAGCATCGGCAGCCAAATTTGAACAATGTTCTTTAACCGGAGGTAAACCGCCCAACTGGGAGGAAACGTCTTTTCTGGTCAGTTTTTTTGCCTCCTCTATGGTCATGCCAACAGCCATGTCTGTTATCATTGACGAAGTGGCAATGGCGGCCGCGCAACCGAAAGTTTTAAATTTTATATCTGTAATAATTTCTTTGCCAGCTTTTTTTTCAACTTTTATATAAAGCTTCATCATATCTCCGCAAACAGGGTTGCCAACGCTTCCCACTCCCGAAGCATCTTCAATAACCCCGTAATTGTGCGGGTTAGTAAAATGATCTATTACTTTTTGATTATAAGGCCCGAAACCTTTGTTATCTTTTTTCATAAAATCTCCTTTTTGATTCAAAACAGATTTCTTTTCTAAAACCTGCCATTCTATACATAAAAATTTTTAATTTCTAATTGTCAATGAATTTTCAAATCATTAATTTTCAATTATTAAGTCGTGTTGTTTGAAGATTAAGTCATTATAAATTGACTGAAAATTGCAAAATTGGTAATTGAAAATTTATCTCTTTTTCGTCTATAGGGCACTTATTTCTCTTAACTTATAAACAATTTCCGGAAAGACTTCCAAAAAATAGTCGACTTCTTCCTTAGTATTTTCTTTGCCCAAAGAAATTCTAAGCGACCCATGAATTTTTTCCGGCGGATAATTTAATGCCTTTAAAACATGACTTGGCTCTAAGGAACCGGAAGAACAAGCGGAACCAGTGGATACGGCAATGCCTTTAAGGTCAAGCTTTATAAGCATGGACTCGCCCTCAATCCTGTCAATTAAAAAACTTGCAATATTTGGCAGTCTAATTTCCGGATGACCGGTTAAGATAACCCCATCAATTTTTTTCATTAAATTTTGAGTAAGATAATCTCTAAGTCCGGAAACTTTTTTGCTTTCCATTTCCTTGTTTTCCTGAGCACTTTTTAAAGCCGCCGCAAGCCCAACTATGCCCGATATATTTTCGGTGCCTGCCCTTAAACCATTTTCGTGCCCGCCACCGGTACTTAAAGCCTCGATTCCAGTTCCTTTTTTTATGTACAAAAGACCGGTTCCTTTTGGACCATAAAATTTATGCCCCGAAATAGACAGCATATCCACGCCCAATTTTTTGACGTCTACGTCCAGATATCCGGCCGCTTGAACAGCATCGGCATGAAAATATATCGGCAAATTATTGCCATTATCTTGTCGTTTTTCTCTGTGTTTTTCAACTATTTTGCTAATTTCTACTATCGGCTCAATGGTACCCACTTCGTTGTTGGCATACATCACGGAAATTAAAATTGTATTATCCTTAATCTCACTTTCCAGTTGGCTTAAATTGACAAGTCCGTTTACATCGACATCTGCGTAGGTTGCCTCAAAATCAAATAATTTTTCAAGCTGCTTGACCGTTTTTAAAATTGCCGGATGCTCAATTTTAGTTGTAATAATATGAAGAGGCTTTGAAATTAATTTATCCCTAAAAGCGGCTAAAACCGGACCTTTTATGGCAAGATTATCCGATTCCGTCCCTCCGGAATTAAAAATGATCTCCAAAGGATCGCAATTTAAAATATTCGCCACTTTCTGTCTCGATTCATCTAAGGCAGCTTTGGCTTCCTGACCAAAAGCATGTAAAGAAGAAGCATTGCCAAATTTATCCGAAAAATAGGGCTTCATTTTTCCTAAAACGTCTTTGTCTAAAGCTGTAGTAGCCGCATGGTCAAAATAAATTCTTTTCATTTATGTAATTCTTTCTTAAAATCTTTTATACAACTTTTGCATTCTTCAACATGAACGTCTTCGCAGCATATTAATTTGTTATATGTCTCATAGCTAACGAGAACGCCAACCGGCTTAGAATACCTGAGTAGCACAAAATCTTCACCGTCATTTAAGCCCTGAATTATTTTTGGCGTTTCATTTTGTAGTTCATTTATATTTACAAAGTTTTTCATAATAAATTACCCTAAATGTATCCTTTAATCTAGGGTAACTTTTATCCATAAAAAAGTCAAGGATTTTAACAGATAACGGATTATTTTTGGCTTTTACCTGAAACGATGTCAAATTTTAAAAATTAAGTTTAAATCTTGTAAAAGAGCTAAAACTGTTTTTTGTTTATTGCTCTTTGTTTGTTGACCTACGGTTGATGGGCTTTTCTTAAAGATAGGAAAATACTTCCAAGACCCAAAAACCAAACGCCGAAATTTATAATCCAACTTATAACAGGTATGTTTGCCAGAACTACATAGACCAAAAGACCTAAAGCGATAGCTGCGTAATCGGAAACTTTTTTACTGCTTCCAAATCTCTTAAATAAGTATTTACCGGCAGCAAGAGCCACAAATAGTTTACTTAAAACCACCGTGGTTACATAGATTAGAAGAAGCAAAACCGCAATTGGGATACCAATTAAAGTGATAAACAAGAAGATAATGACTACCGGCACCAAGAAGAAGGCCGCCAGGCCGTACAAGAAGGCTTTGCCGGGCTCTTCGGATATAGTTTCGGATACTTGCTTAAAAGGCTTAGAAAATAACCAGTAAATAAACAATCCAAGAACCAAATAGGCAAAGAATCCGTAAATGATGGCTGCTATCTTTGCTCCGGGGCTAACTTCCTTGGGCCGTACAATATGTTGCATAACTGTTCCTTTAATTTGAGCACCTTGGTCAATATCTGCGTTTCTGGTAGATTTAATATTTAAATTACCATTAATGACAGCCCCTTGGGTAACCGTCACAACGCCTGAATTAACAATTACGCTGCCATCAACCCAACCCCTAATAAACATGTTTCCGGTAGTTGCCCTTACCCCTCCCGCAACCTTTCCGTCTAGGTTAATGTTGCCGCCTGCCACAATAACGTCACCCCTTACATAGCCGCCGGACAGAAGGGAAACATCTCCTCCCGCGACCAACAAATCACCGTCAACCTTGCCTGAAATTCGGACTTGACCTCCGGCAACTCTTAAATCACCGTTTACATTTCCGCTCGAATCAATTTGACCCGAAACCGCAATTACGTCTCCGCTTACAGTGCCGTCAATGGATAGCTTGCCTGTAGCCGCAACCACGTCGCCCTTCACAATTCCCTTAATATACGTTTCACCACTTGCAACATAAAGGTTCCCGCTAACAGTTTCGTTTTCTGCCACAGAAACGTTTTTTTGCGATACTTTATAGCTTGCCGCAAATACAAAAAGGGGAAGCATCAAAAATAAAGCGGTAATGATTACAATTGTTTTCTTAAATCTAAACATTATTTGCCCTTCGTTTAACTACACTTTAAGCATACCAAATGGCTAGATAATTAAAAAGGGCAATTTCAATAACTATTTCACTTTTAGAAGCATCTTTTCTAATCTTTCTTTGCCAAAGGTTGATTTTATCCTCATTTGAAACTAAACTATACTTATGCAAACAGTTTCAACAGAAAATTTCAACTGGCTTAATATCGAAAATCCCACCGCCAAAGATATTATTTTTTTAAAACAAAGTTACGCCTTTCATGACTTAAACTTGGAAGACTGTCTTTCGGATATTCAAAGACCAAAAGTAGACGCT
Source organism: candidate division CPR2 bacterium GW2011_GWC2_39_10 (assembly GCA_000993275.1). Classification (GTDB taxonomy): domain Bacteria; phylum Patescibacteriota; class CPR2; order CPR2; family CPR2; genus GWC2-39-10. Next base: position 26,303 of record LBVV01000016.1, read on the forward strand.
CAACCGGATCATATTTTTATTGTCCTACATTTCCCGCGCTATTTTAAGACCTTAAAGAAAATGATAGCCTCCGAAGTTGATATTTTTTTAGGTCAAAACTATATGATTACCCTGCATAAAGGAGATCTAAAACCCTTAAACGATTTCTTTAGTGACATGAAAAAAAATAAGACCGAGCTGGATAGTTTAGTTGAAAAAGGGTCGGCCATGGTCATGTACGAACTAATCTCCCAAATGTTTGAATATTGTTTTCCGATAATAGACAAAATTGGTGAACGCCTAAACACTATCGAATCCGCGATGTTTGAAGAAAGACCATCGTCAATTGTGCCCGAAATTGCCAGAATAAATCAGGAAATTATCACCTTTAGAAAAACCATCGCTCCCGAAAGAAGGGTAATTTTAGACCTCGAGGATCGCATCAGACCATTTTCTTCTCCCGGAAACGATTTGTATTTTGATGACATGACTGACTTAATCGAAAAAATTTGGGACAACTTAGAAAACTTTAGGGAAGTTTCCGAATCTCTTCAGCGTACACACGATTCTTATATCACCTATAGGTTAAATGAGGGTATCAAAATCCTAACCGTGTTTTCAGCTATACTTTTGCCGCTAACATTAATTACCGGTTATTATGGAATGAACGTCGAAGGTTTGCCCATTGCCAGACACCCTTTATCGGCTGAGTTTATTTTTCTTGGTATGCTTGCAATAGTAGGACTGCTTTTATATCTTTTCAAGAAAAAAGACATTATTTAGATGCTATAGAATCCACAATACTTGCTTCCACAGCTGTCCGTATAATACTTATCTATCTTTATTTCTCCTAAAACTTTCTTAAATTCATAATATGCCGTCCTCACAACCGTGCTTTCCCTGCCCAACGAATTATCATAAACCAATCTTTGCTCTTTAACCGTTGCCTTGCTTTCGTCTCCCTGGGAGGAACCGGATAAGACCTTATAATGAGTAGTATAAGAAAGGGCGCTACTGGTTACGAAAAGATGGGGGCCTCCCAAATTGCCATTTAAATCTTTTCCGGTCGAAAGAAGAGATTTTGTAATTTTATCCGCTTCCGATTCCGCTTCAGTAAAATTGTCAAAAATTTTGCTGATATCCTTGGACATATAATCATTAATAAAACCTTCAAGAGTTACCGAAAACTCATAATTTATATTATTTTGCCAATCCTCGGGCGATGAAGTTGGTGTTATTGTGGTGCTTAGCCCTTCCTGAATTATTCTTTCCTTCTCGGAAATTGTAGGCGACGGAGTACCTCGGTCTACCGTCTTTTTATTATCTTTTTTAAACAAAAGGGCACCAATTGCCAGTCCGCCAAATACTGCCACAAATGACAATATGATAATAAACATTTTAAAATTCTTCTTTTTCATTTTCATAATTACCCCCATAATTTTATCTTAAAACTATTTTAGCATATTTTTTTAAAACTCTTTATTATATAATTAAGTTATGAACAGATATGACTTATTTAAAAAGCTCGTGGAAGAAAACGGATCATTCATAATTGATGCGGTTGACAGGAAATCCAACCCCGTTTTCAGTTTATGTATTAACAAAGTTTCCTTTTCAGACGGCTCCGAAGCTATAGAAGTTAAGCAGCTAGTATTTATAAGGCCTTACATAGAGGCAAGCGAAAAAGTAACGCCAATTGTTTTTACTTACCACTTAAAAAAAGACGGCGATATACTAATTAATCAGAAAGAGGTTGAAAACAAAGTGGCTGATTGGCTTTCGTCTGAAGATATTAAAGCGGCAGTCAGCCATGTTATCTGGGATTTAAACTACCCATGGAATTACACGTATCATTTTGAAGAAACTGCCGATAAAATAACCCTTCGCGACAGTTCCTTTATTACTTCGGGGAAGGGCAGTAATTTTGTTATTAGACCATATGACGAGAAAACAAACCTTTACGATTTATGGCAATCCAGACTTTCTCTCTAACTTTTCTTTAGGTTTTGAATTATTTTTACTAATTCTTTTTTATCTAATTGCTGCATCGGCCGTATTGAAACCCATGTTCCGTTATAAATGAAGCTGGCCGCCAAGATACCATTTGCCTGCCCAAAATATACGTCTTTGCCGTCAATCATTTCATTTTTTAAATCGAGCCACGAAAGATAGGTTTTTAAATCTATCTCCCTTGTAATTTTACTTTCGGTAAACCAAATTGTATCGCTACCCTTTGCCGCAAAAAAAGCAAAATTATCGGGTTGAATTTTTTTGGACTCGGATAATGATTGGCCGCTAATAACAAATCCTTCAGGCAAATACCGCGGCTCATATAGATCAAAGATTACCTTACTTTTATACATCTCAAATTGGGTATGAGAATAACGATTGCTATTATTTTTATAGGAAACAAATATAAATACAACCAGAGCGGCAACTATTATAGCCGGAAGGAAGATTTCTTTTTTAATTGTCGACGATTTTTCACTCATCTTGCCCGTATGATAATTTATTTACTAAAGTATGTCCAGCCTAATCTTTTAATTAATTTTTCAAATCAAAGAAATTGACGGCATTTTTGGTGGTCCAATCCGCCACTTCTTCAAGTTTTATTTGCTTAATTTCGGCAATTTTTTTAGCCACTTCCAATAGATTAGCCGGCTCATTTATTGTCCCTCTTTTGCCCTGCGGCGCCAGAAAAGGGGCGTCAGTTTCGATCATTATGGGCGATAAATCAAAATAACGGATTATTTCTTGACCGTCTTTATTGTTTGGATAGGTAATATTAGCCGTAAAAGAAATTAGCCACCCTTTATTAATAATTTCTTTAGCAATTTCCAAAGAATACGAGAAACAATGAAAAACCGCCTTAAGGTTTGAAAATTCATTCATTATTTTTAAGGTATCATCGGCCGAATCTCTGGAATGAATTATTACTGGCATATTATCATAAGCCGCAAGTTGTAATTGCCGAATAAATAGTTCTTTTTGAGCTCTCTTTATGTCTATTTCCCCGACTTTGCCCTGAGCGAAGTCGAAGGGTGTTTCCGGCAGACGAAAATAGTCCAGACCAATTTCGCCAATTGCCACTACTTTTTCTTCGCCTAAAAGCTGCTTAATCTCAAAAATTTGATTATCAATTAACTTGTCTTCGTTAAATAAGTTATCCTCAACTAAAACATGGGGATGCAAACCGATAGAGGGATAAATTTGACTATATTTTTTCCCCAAATCAACACTTTTTCTAGACCCGACCAAATTATTGCCGACGTTTATAATTTTAGTAACTCTCGTATTTTGGGCATTATCCAAAACCTTATCTATCCTTCCGATAAGGTCGGGGAAATCCAAATGAGCATGAGTGTCAATTAACTGGGACAGCAATTTTTGACTCCACTTTAGATAGCGGCATAACCGAAATCATAAAACTTGCCAGTCCGCCAATTAAAATACCAAGAATTAAAGTTGATTCTAAACTAAAATATAAACTGAATACGAAAATTAGACCGAAAAAGATAACTCGCGATAAATCAGCGGTAACTTCCATTATGTAAAGGTATTCCAACCGGCTTTCTTCGTCAGCATGAAGATAATATTCCGCAAACCATGGCGATAAAAAGATTGCATGACAAATACTTCCAAACACATTGAATAGCAAAACATGACTGGCAGTCTTAGCATACAATCTCAAAAAATAGGAAACTCCGGTAAGGTAGCTTCCCCGCTTAATATAATCCGATTTTATTTTTTTATCCGTTTTTTTACCAACCATATACGTTGTAAAAACCCCTGCAAGACTTGCCAGCGAAGCAAGAGCTCCAACCATTTGGTAGCTTAAAACAATTAAATAAACAAAAAAAGGCCATATAAATAAACTAACCGAAGCCTCAATGCCGCTTCCGGCATAAGAAAGCTGCTGCCTATAGATATCTTTGATTTTCACTCTTTTTAAAATAAAATGATCTTTGACGGGCGGTTCGCTGGTACTAAGCAATGGAATAAGCGCAAGTATTAGGCCTATAAGTACGAATAAATAAACGTATTGCATGCCATAATTTTCGGCTATAAAGCCGCCAAAAAAAGGAGCAAGGGCGCTAACAAACCAAAGCATGATATACATTTTGCTCACTTCTTTACCGGCAGAGCCTCGATGCTTTGCCTTGGAGAAATCGAAATGATACCCCTGCCAAAACAAAGCCATGGATATTGCTTGAATCATGGCGAGCAACCAAAACGGCCAACGATAAGTTCCTACATTGGATAACATAAAAAAATGAAGAATCAAAAACGGAACACTTAAAGCAATGTTGTGTTTTGGGCCAAATCTTAAAATTGAATAAGAAGACACTATTTCGAATATGGCCTCAAATAAAAAAAGATAAAAATAATATAAAATAATTGATTGGATTGAATAATGGAGATTGTAAAGGTAAATAGGAATAAAAATTGAAGCCATGGCCACCAAAAAAGATCTTAAAGTCATAAAAAGATAGATCTCGTTTAGCTCGGAAAATTTTATCCTATGCAAATGATGACTATTTAGCCGGTGTTCGGACAGAAACAATTTACCCTCCTAATTTTCTATTCTCGGAAACAAGGCTTCTATTTTGCCAATTTTTGTCCCCGGTTTTAAGCCGCCCCATTTTATTTCATTATAAAAATCAAAATTATTTTCGTCTATTTTTTTGATACCCAACTGCTCTCTTATTTTATTGGCCGTCTCCGGCATGAAGGGGTAAATGGCAATAGTAATCTGCCTCAAAGACTCGGCAAGATAATATAAAACCGCAAACAGTTTTTTTTCGTTGCCACTTTTGGCTATTTCCCAAGGCTTGGTTTGCTCGATATACTTATCGTTTTCGGAAATTGCTAAATTGAATACACTGTGTGATAAAACTAAATTGTAAGCATAGCCGGACAAATTTTGCTCATATAATGCCCAAAAAGCTTCATTATTTTCCGAGAAATCTCTTTTAGAATCAAGAATCGGTCGATCTTGTTTTTCGTCTTGAGGAATAATGCTGTCTGAATACTTTTCAATCATTTTTAAAACTCTGGAAGAAAAGTTGCCCAGGCCTTTGGCAAAATCCGCTTCATATTTTTCGGCAATTCTGCCTAATGTTAAATCGCCATCACTGCCAAAAACCATTTCTTTTAAAAGTATATAACGGACAAAATCGGCACCGTATTTATCAACTAGTTCTAAAGGATTAATAACATTTCCGATAGATTTACTCATTTTTTGCCCGCCGGATGTAAAATACCCGTGAACAAACATTTCTTGCGGCAATTCCTCTTTCATGGCAAGAAGCATGGAAAGCCAAATAGTAGCATGAACCCGAAAAATATCCTTAGCCATCAACTGAACATTTGGCGGCCAAAATTGTTCATACTTTTCTTTATCTTGTGGCCATCCCAAACCGGTTAAATAATTTAAGAAGGCATCTGCCCAAACATATGTCGTATGATCCCCGTCAAAAGGCAAATCAATGCCCCAATAAACATTTTTCTTAAGCCTTGAAAATGCTATATCATTTAAGCCCTCCCGCTCTAAAAAAGAAATTATTTCATTTTTTCTCGAATCTGGCTTAATACGAACTTTATCATTCTTTATAATATCTAATATCTGATTCTTAAATTTTGACATTTTAAAAAGATAGGCTTCCTCAAATTTTAATTCCGGTTCCGTTAGATGATCCGGACACTTACCTTCAACTAATTCAGACCTAGTTTTATATTGCTCGCAGCCGACACAATATAATGCCTCGTATTTCCCTTTTTCAATATATCCTGCCTCGAATAATTTGGTTATAACTTCCTTAACACCTTCCACATGTTTTTCATCAACGGTTCTTATAAAATTATCGTATTTAATATTGAGTTTTTCCCAAGCCAACTTAAAACTTTCGGCTATTTCATCAACAAATTCCTGAGGCGTTTTTTTTTGCTCCTCAGCTTTTTGCTGAATTTTTAGGCCATGCTCATCCATACCGGTAAGAAAAAACACATTATCGCCAATAAGCCTGTGGTATCTGGCCAAAACATCTGCTGCAACCGTTGTATAAGCATGACCAATATGCGGCTGGCCGCTGGCATAATAGATCGGAGTTGTAATATAAAATTTAGACATATTGAATTAAAATTCCTTAAGGATTTTTGGAAGCTCCTTAAGAGATTTTAACATAAACTTCTCACCTAGACCAGCTTGTAAAAAATCATCTTTTGAATATCCCTGTCAAAACTGCAACAAAAGAAATGTTTGCACCAGAGGCTGCCTGGTAATCGAAAATTACCGCTTTAATCATTTTTTTGATCCCTCCACCACCACCGCAAACTCCCCCTTTTCCTTAACCTGACTTGATAATTCTAAAAGGCCGCCCCTTAAAATTTCTTCAAATTTTTTTGTAGCCTCTCTTAAAACTACCACTTTTCGGTCGCTTCCTAAATAATCCGCAAGCTCTGATAATGTTTTCCTAATCCGATGCGGGGATTCGTAAAAAACGATTGTTCTTTTTTCTTCCTTTAAGCCATTAAACAACGTTTGCCGGCCTTTCTTTTTTGGTAAAAAACCCAAAAATACAAATTGATCCGTATTAAAACCGGAAACTGATAAAGCTGCAATAACAGCCGAAGGCCCGGGTATTGGTATAATTTCTGTTTCCGGCAGTTCTTTTAATATTTGAGAAATCAAATATTGTCCGGGATCTGATATCCCGGGAGTTCCAGCATCGGAAACCAAAGCCAAATCCTGTTCTTCCCTTAGCAGACTTATAAACTTATCCAACTTAGTAACCTTAGTGTGTTGATGATAACTTACCGTGGGAGTCTCAATTTTGTAATGATTTAAAAGTATTTTAGTATGCCGGGTATCTTCGGCCAAAATTAAATCAACTTCCTTTAAAACACTAATCGCTCTATAAGTCATATCCTCTAAGTTGCCAATTGGCGTCGCCACAATAAAAAGTTTACTCATAATCCCTTATTTCTTCTTGTCAGCCGTCTTTTCATCCCTAATAATATGTCTTATGTGAAAAACAAATAATGGAACTCCAATAATCAGCATGGAAAAACCAAAATTTAATTGACTGTAAAGCGGGTCGTAAACATTCATTTTTTGATTTTTTACTGTATCCTGCCAATTTTTGTAATCTTTAAGCCAAGCTTCTATAGCTTCTTTATCAGCTTTTGATAAATCCTCTCTTAAGGTTAAGTCGCTAACAGCCTTTGTATCATTTAATGGAAGCGGTGGAATACCGGCCATTTCTACTTGACTCTGAGGGCCTTGTTTAAAAACATATTTAGTCATTGCGCCATTTATTATGGCAAAAGATCCAATAACAATCATCAAGAGCGCGCCTAATGAAGCAAACGAATAATAAATCCCTTTCGGACTTAAGTCTTTAAACATTTTCTGTTCTCCTATTTAAATTATTTGAAAATCTTCGAACTCGGAGATTGCTTCGCTTTCGGTAGTATCAACATCCGCAACTTCAGCCATCGGGCTACCTTCCCATGCCCAATCTACAAAATCTTTTAGGGCATCACTTTCGCCTTCAACTGAAATTGATACATCGCCGTTTGCCTCGTTTCTTATCCGGCCGGTTAATTTCAAATCTCTAGCTTTTTTTGAAGCATGATGTCTGTAAAAGACACCCCGAACATCCCCCTTAACAAGTAAGTGAAGACGCTTTACCACTTTAAGTTTCTCCTCTTATTATATTATATAAACTTAACCAGTCGTCTAAACTCAGCTCTTCCGCCCTGGCATCGATGCCAATTCCCGATTCCCCTAATATCTTTATAGTTTCTTCTTTCGAAATTTGCAAGCCCCCCGTTAGGGAATTTACTAATTTTTTTCTTCTTTCGCCAAAACCGGCCTTTACAACTCGAAAGAAATCTTTTTCCTTGCCATTAAGCGGCAAGTTTTGATTTACGTCAATATTAATGATAGCTGAATCGACTTTTGGCGGCGGCCAAAAGGATCTTGCCGGAACAATATCAATTATTTTTGGCTTTCCGTAATATTGAATTGCAACCGCCAGTACGCTATTCGGCGGCGAAGAAACCATTCTTTCGGCTACTTCTTTTTGAATAAGCAGAGTCATGGATTCCGGTTTATTCTTAGCTTCTAAAAAATTTCGAATTATTGGTGACGTAATATAATACGGCAAATTTGCTACAACCTTATAATTTTTGGGCAATGTGGCGGTATTAAATTTCAAAATATGTTCATTTTTGACAATCATTTTTTTAGAACTAATGCTAGAACTTAACAATTCCGCCATTTTTGGATCAAATTCAACCGCAACAACCTGGCCGGCATGCTTTAAAAGCTCGCGAGTTAGAACACCAAGACCGGGCCCAATTTCCAAAATAGTATCTTCGGAAGAAATATTTGCAGTCTCAATAATATTTGCTAAAGCTTTTTCGTCAATTAAAAAATGCTGGCCAAGGGATTTTCTGGCCCACATTCCGTGAGATATTAGAAGTTGTTTTATTTCTCTGGGATTCTGGAGATTCATTTTATCTTAAACCGCACACCCTTGCCGTATTGGGCCATGGTTTCCACGGATCCGAACTTCCATTACTAATAGCCGTACTTACTCTTGCTGCTGTTGCATATATTTGGGCTTCGGGATCAAACTTATTTCTGCCCCCATAACCGGATATTTGCGACCATTTGTAAACGTACCTTCGCCAGCCTTCCACCAGCCACCGCTTTCTCTTACCATGACACAAAACATTGCGGAAGGATCTATGCCATATTTTTGTCCGGCAGCTACTAACAGGTTCCAATAATCACCGGGATTTGGCGGTTTGGTTCCGCGTTTAATTACCCTTGCTTTAGACTCTAAAATTATTTTTTCTTCGATTAAAGTTTCGGAGGCAACTAAGCCATTTTCGAATACCACCTTATAGGTCTGCTCTTTTTGACCGTCACTGCCTTCGTCAATAATCTGCTCAATGCCCTTAGTTACATTGAAATCATTTTGGTAAGACGTTGGCCTGGTAATTGAAACGGTTTTTTTCACTACACTTTCGGCTACTCTTATAACCTCAATTCTAGTGCCGTTAGTTATGACGGAGTCAAGTGACGGACTTGTTTTATCTCTGTCTCCGACAACAATCTTTTTTTCATCTAAAAGCTCTTTGACCGTTCTTGACCAAGACTTGAAAGTAATGGTGGAATTATCAACAAAAACTTCCATTCGCGGCGCTCTTCTAATTTGAATTTTTTGACCAAGCCAATTTTCGCCGCCTACATCCATAATCAAAGAATTATCAACAATATCTTCTTCGGAGATTGCAATATTATGCTGGGCTAAAATCTGTTTTGGATCATCGTAACCTGAAAAGGTTTTAAGAGAAGTATTTTCGTCCGCTATTAAAACAGGAACCGCCCGATCTACATTAATAGAAATTGCAGCTCCATTTAATTTGGTGTCTAGTTTAGGACTAATGGCGTCCCACTGGCCAATACTCACTTTAGATAACGACAAAGCGCTTCGGACGTCTCCCGCCTGAAGTCTTTCTGTTGTTGTTTGGCCATCAACATTAATTGTTACGGCCGTTACCGGACCTGTAACAATTATTTCATTTGATGAAACTAAGCTTCCTGAAACACTGGCAGGAATTAACACAAACGTTGCTAAGGCTGACGAAATTTTCTTGGTAGCAGATATCAGCCATTGTTTATTAAACTGTAAAATGGATTCCTCCAATTTAACAATAAAGATTTTTTGTTTTTTATTTTACTTCCCTATTTTAGTCGAGGTTCGGGTGTCTGTCAAGTCGCCGTATTTTGGCTTAAATAAGCCATTATCAAATGACTTAATAAATAGGTCATTTAATTAATTTTTTCCACAGGAGCAAAAACAGACGACAATCTTTTCAAGCCAAAACTATCAAATAAAACGTCAATTTCTTCCCCATTGACACCAACAACCAAACCGGTTCCAAATTTGGCGTGGCGGATTTTGTCCCCCGCTTTTATATCAAAGCTTGGTTCTTTTAACTCAACTGTTCGTGTAGTAAAATCTGTCATCAAGTGAGAGGGGACATCATTAATAAATCGGGAAGGCGGATTGGATGAGATGCCTCCGTACAACATTCTGTTTGACGCATATACTAGATATAAGCGTTTTCTGGCTCTGGTCATAGCTACATAACAAAGCCTTCTTTCTTCCTCCATTTCTTCTTCACTAAATGAACTTCTTGAATGCGGGAAGATCCCTTCTTCAAGACCAACCATAAACACCACCGGAAATTCCAAACCTTTAGCTGAATGCATTGTCATTAATGTAATTGACTTTGATTCATCCGAATAATTATCGATGTCACTTAAAAGCGATATTTGCTCTAAGAATTCGCCCAAACCAAGGCCGGAAGACGCCTCTTCAAATTCCCTAGCCACCGAAATTAACTCCTCCAAGTTTTCGACACGGCTATCGCCCTCAACCGAACCATCATCGTAGTAACTTTTAAGCCCTGATTTTATAATAACTTTTTCGATGAAATCGGCGACACCCAAAACATTTGACAGTGAAACAAGCTGCTTCGCCATGTTCCCAAACTCCGAAAAACCTTTTTTCATTTTATCCTGAAGATTTGTATCCTCAACCCGGCTCAAGGCATCCATAAGTGATAAATTGTTGTTTCTTGCAAAATTTTCAAATACCTCCAAACTTTTCGCCCCGATTCCTCGTGCGGGTAAATTTATTATTCTTTTAAACGAAACCCAATCGGTGCCGGAATATATAAATTTTAAGTATGAAAGCAAATCCTTAATTTCCCTTCTCTCGTAAAAGCGAACGCCGCCGATAATTTTATAGGGTATATTGAATTTCAATAATTCTTCTTCCAAACTCCTGGATTGGGCATTTGTTCTGTATAGAATGGCGATGTCGCTTAAACCATAACCTTGTTTTTCAAGCCGACCGGCCTCCGCAATTATAAACTGCCCCTCTTCTTTTTCGTTAAACGCCTCATATAATATCACCGGCAAACCGGATTCATTATCAGTCCATAATTTTTTGTCTGTTCTTTCAATATTTTTTGCAATAACGTTATGCGCCGCTTCTAAAATATTTTTTGTCGAACGGTAATTTTGTTCCAGCTTGATAATTTTCGCATCCGGATAATCCTTATGAAAATCCAAAATATTGCGGTAATTAGCCCCTCTCCAAGAATAAATCGATTGCCAGTCGTCCCCTACTACGCAAATATTTTTATGTTTAGCTGATAATTTTTTACAAAATAGGTACTGCACATGATTAGTGTCTTGGTATTCGTCAACTAAAATATAGTGGAATTGATTTTGATACTTTTCTAAAACTTCCGGAAATTTATTAAAAATTTCAACTGTTTTTAAAAGCAGGTCATCAAAATCTAGCGCATTACTTTCTTTAAGGCGCTTATCATATTCATAGTAAATTTTGGTAACTATTTCCTGAAAATGTCCGACCGCCAAATTAGCGTACTCCGCCGCTCCGACCATTTCACTTTTTGCCGAGGAAATTGCCCCCAAAACCGCCCTCGGATTAAATTGCTTCGGATCAATATTTAGATATTTCATACTCTCTTTTATAACCTGAAGCTGATCGGAGCCATCCGAAATCAAGAAACGCTGGTTATAACCTAAAAGCTCGATCTCTTTTCTTAATATCTTCACGCAAACCGAATGAAAAGTTCCGGAAAAAGGAAAATCGTAAGTCGACCCAAGAAGCTTTTGAATTCTTATTTTCATCTCTTTAGCTGCCTTGTTGGTAAAAGTTACCGCCAAAATATTAAAAGGACTCACCTTCTCATGCTCTACTAGATAGGCAATTCTGTGAGTTAAAGCTTTTGTTTTGCCGGAACCGGCACCCGCCAAAATTAAAACCGGTCCTTTAGTGGCAAGAACCGCTTCTTTTTGCGCAGAGTTTAAACTAGATAGAATATCCGACATACAACAATGATTATATCAAATTTATAAAAAAACCGCACAATCTTTTTGGTTTACCCTAAAAATTGTGCGGCTTCACATAGACAATTGCTCACTCAGATTTTTACGCTCACTACTTATTATGTTTAAGACTACCTGACAAGTAAAAACCTAGACGAAAGATAAGCAAATCTCGTGCTTATAAGAAATACAAAAAACCCGTATCTGTTTCTGGCGCTAACAAGCAGTTTAAAAGCATATGGCAAGAGCTTGAAGCCTTCGACGGTTATTTTTCTCTGCCAGCGTTTTTTGCCTTTTTCATCCGCAGCAGGGCAATTCAAATATCCCGCCTTTAGATCTATTTCTAAATCGCATGCTGTGTCAAACAAAACGCCCGCCCAATAGACATTAGCTATTGTTTTGTCGCTAGCAGTTTTAAAAATGCCTGTTAGTTCTGCTATGAGCAACCCCTGTCTTTTGTAATTTTCTTCCAGCCTCTCAAACTCAACAGCGATTCCGCAACGCATTGCGTCAAAAGCTAATGTCTCTATAATCTCAAGGAGCATTATCTTTTCCTGCAATGTGATATCAACCTGATTATATATCTGGTGTTTATCAGCCATAAGCAAATTCTTTTCCTGTTCCAGAAATTCAAGCCTTTCTTCTCTGGATTTACCCATGTCATCAATAGTATTATCTAAAAATCGCACGTAACTATAAAGGTTAGCAATTTTTTTTGGCACCATTTTCATAAGTAAACTCCAAAGAAATATGTTTTGCCACTCATCAAAAGCTCGAAGGCTAAATCGCATGTCTTCTCCTCCTTTTTCTGCTTATAAATTGTCAATATTCCGTCATTTTTCTAGATTTGGATATTTTAACACAATTCTCTCAAAATAGCAATGGTTCGAACTGTATCTACTCACAACCCTGCATTTTATGTTCGCATATTATATTAAACTATCTATGTCATCCCAAACTTGATTTGGGATCCACTTGTTCGGTTAAATATCGAGCTTTCTGGATTCCGGATCAAGTCCAGAATGGGCATAATGCTTAAAAAGTGTTGCTACTTTAGGTCAAAATATGCCTTCCAATAAATAAATTGGAAGAGATGATCTTCTGTAAGTCCAT
>LBVV01000017.1 GCA_000993275.1 candidate division CPR2 bacterium GW2011_GWC2_39_10
CTTTGGGCATAATGGACTTACAGAAGATCATCTCTTCCAATTTATTTATTGGAAGGCATATTTTGACCTAAAGTAGCAACACTTTTTAAGCATTATGCCTGGAATGACACTGTAGTTACATAGAAATTTTACATAAAAATAGGGGTCTAGTGAGTAGATACATCTAAAAATCCCTTAATCAACTAAACTTTGTCATTCCTGCATAGGCAGGAATCCATGAAGTCTTGTGGGTTGATTAGGCATCTGGATCTCCGTTCTCCGATCGGAGTCGAGGACAAGCTTTACGGGGATGACGGAAAAATTGAGGGTGGCTCAGATTAAAAAAAGTAACTACTCACAACCCTGCGTCTTTGCGAGTGAAACGAAGCAATCTTCTCTGCTTGAAACAGATTGCCGCACTCTCCGGCGGCTGCCGGATCGTTCGCAAAGACGACTGTGAGCAGTTACTAAAAAAAGTCTCATAAAATGAGGCTTTATGTTGTTGTGGTGGTTTTAATTAAAACTGAATGATTATCTTCTTTTTTGGTTTTTCGGTTAATTGGACGTTGTAGGTTGATATTGTATGATCGGACGCCGTAATGGGGCGCAAATCTTCCCGGTCTAGAACGAGGGGAGAAATTTTTATTTCTGCTTGTTTTGGTACAAGCTGCTTAACAAATAAATTAAACATTAGAGCAAAACCGATGCTTGCCATAAGGATAAAGAAGTTTATAACTAAAAGAAATGTGCTATTGTCAATTGATGCCGGATCAATACTGGCGGCGTTAGCCAGAAAATTTTGAGTTAAGGGGAAGGCAACAAAATATGTTAAAGCCAAAAGAAGATGAAAAGAAGAAACCAAAAAAAATCCTTTGAAAAACTTTCTAAAAACCATTTTGTAATATGTCATGTTACCTCTTAAAAAAGACCCGATGGCCGGCCCCGGGTCTTGTTATAAATTTTGGGGGCCTTTGCAAACTTAATCTAATTTTAAACCAAGCGGTAACAAAGTCAATTCATTATTTAAAAAATAAAATGCCTATACGAGGCGAAAAAAGAAAATTAAGTAATGATAAGCTGGTAGTATGAAAAATAAGCTATTGTGTATAAATTGGATGTCAAGAGGAAAAGCACAAAAAATAAACAAAAAACAATAAGCAACTAAAAAATTTTAGAATTAAGAATAACGAATTATGAATTAAGTATAAGAATATAGAATAAGGAATAAAGCAAAAGAAAACTATATTCTAATATTCTATATTCCCATTCTTGGGGCTTTATACTTGATTCTTTATTCTTCAATATCTCCCACATCAAACACTATCGGCGTATCTTTGTCTTCTTCGTCTCCTAGAACTTTTTTGGCAATAAAGTTTTCCAATTGTTCTTGCATTACTCGGCGCATTTCTCTGGCGCCAAATTGGGGGTTAAAACCGAGGGAGGCCAATTTTGTAACCGCTTGACTTGTAACTTCCAGCTTTCTATCTCTTTCGGTTAGCAGCTTTTTTTGGATTTCCTTAATCATTAACTCGGCTATTTCTCTTATTTGAAACTCACTAAGAGGATCAAAGGTGATCATGCTATCAAAACGGTTAACAAACTCGGGCCTGAAGATGCCGTCTCTTAGCAGTTTGTCCAGCAAAATTTTAGCAAATTCTTTGTTAGAAGAGTTGCCCTCAGCTGCTCTTTCTCTAATTATTTCCGAGCCGGCATTTGAGGTGGCAATAATTATTGTATGAGTAAAATCAATGGTGCGTTCTAAGTTATCTGTAATTCGGCCGTCATCTAAAATTTGCAAAAATAAGTTTAAAATATCCGGACTTGCTTTTTCTATTTCATCTAAGAGAACCAGGGAAAACGGTTTTTCTCGAATCGGTTTTGTTAAATAGCCGCCGGCATCATTATCGTTTCCGAGAAGCTTATAGATGGCGTCGTCATTTTGATATTCGGACATATCAAGCCGGACCATATTTTGTTCGCTTCCAAAGTAACTTTCGGCTAGTGCTTTTGATAATTCCGTTTTACCTACCCCCGTAGGGCCTAGAAACAAAAATGAGGCAACGGGTCTTTTACCGCTTTCCAGACCTGCCCGTGCCCTTCGCATGGCGTTAGCTACGGCTTTTACGGCATCATCTTGGCCAACCACCCTTTGATGAAGGAAATTTTCCAAATTAAGCAGAACGTCCTTTTCATTTCCGGAGGCTTCCTGAACCGGAATGTTGGTATTTTGGGAAATTGTTTTTTGAATTATTTCCGGCGATAAAACTTTTAGTCCCATATTCTGCGCTTTGATGCAGGATTCTTCTAAAAGATCAATTGCTTTTGCCGGAAAAGCTTTGTAGGGAATATATTTCTTGGCATCCCTGTAGGCTTCTTTTAGGCTTTGGTAGGTGACGGTAATTTTGTATTTGTATTCAAACTGAAAACTCAAGTCTTGCAATATGCGAAGCGTTACATTTTCATCGCCCTCCGGAATAACAAGCTTGTTAAAATAATTATTAATTTTGGAGTTAGCGCAAATTTTGTGCCATTTTTCCGGCGTGGTTGCCCCAATAAGTTGCAGGGCGCCGCTTTCTAAGTACGGAATTAAAACCTGGGCCGCATTAACCGAACCCTGACCTTCTTCCAATAAAAGAGCATCTATGTCGTCTATAAATAGGATGATGTTTCCTGCCCTGCAAGCGTCATCTAAAATGCTCTTAAATCTTAGTTCAACTTCACCTTCTTTTTGACTTGCACCGGCCAGAAGAGCGCCCGTTTCCAGTTCCAAAATTCTTCTATACCTAAGGCTTGGCATAACTTTTCCGTAAAGTACCTGTTTTGCAAATTCCCGAACCAAGGACTTTTTCCCTACGCCCGCCTCCCCAACCATAATAAGATGGCTGTGATTTTTTGTAAGAATTGTTTGCATGGTATCAACTAATTCCATTCTGGAAATGACGGAGTAGCGGGCCAGTCCTTTGGCAATTATTTCTGTCATGTCTTTGGCATAAATGTCAAGATTTTGAGTGTAGCCCGCCGACCAGCTTTTGCCGATGCCGCCGGTAGAAATCCAATGGTCGGGGTCTAAAAAGTGACGCTTTTTTTGTTCCTCGTCCCAGATTGTTTTTTCCCAGAAAACAAGGTTGTAAACGTCATCTTCTTTTAAATTTCGATCGGCAAAAAACCTTCGCAAGTTGTTGGAGGTTTCGTAAAATCCCCAAAATAAATCGCTTGATCCAATTAGTTTTTGCTCGAAACCGCCGGCCATTTTTGCTGACGAAAGAAAAACTTGGTCAATTGTAGTTGCCGTACTTACTCCAACCAATTCCTGAAGACTAATCCCTGCCTTATAAAAAATGAACCTGACTTGACTGGTTTTGGAGAGGGCAATAAAAAATGAATCAGGATCGGAGAGATAAGCAGGTTTAAAAATTCGGCAAGTGTCGTAATCAAGAAGAGAACCAATTTCCGTCTGATTACCACTTTGTATATTCGATAATGTATTATTTATACTAACCACGGGAACATAGTTTTTTATTTTAAAGATATGATAAAGTTTTGCGTTTACAAAAAATAAATTTAGCGCCATGAGGTTAAAAAGCGCAAAGTAAATAGTAGGACTAAAGTGCAAGAAAAAACTTGTCAAAAAAGTTATAAGCGTAACTAGTGTTAAGGGGAAAGCTAATGCATTTAGAATCTTCAAATTTAATATTCGATCTAGCTTGGCTAAAAAGAAATTAATGTTGGACGTATTAACTGTAACTTTGGTTCCAATCTGGCTGCTCATAGAAACCTCAAAGAATAAAGGCTCAGTATTAAAGGAAGGAAAGGGAAGATAACCCATAAACAAACAGCAATAAGCCACAAAACCAAAAAGCCGAAAACAACTATTAAGGCCGCAATTAAAAGGCCAATACGCATCATAAAACCAACCAGCCGGGAAATAGCGTTAAAGGTGAATGCATCCCAACGGTCTTTTGGAGTACCCGATGCCGATTGTGCTTCAATGCGGCGCCATGGCGAAAACAAGGTGCGCATTATTTGTCCCAAAGAAAAATTTGCTAAAATATTTCTTAAAATTAGCCTGGAAAGAGTAAAAAATTGTTTTGGAAATTCAATATACCACCAAACTAAAAACGACAAAATAACTGTTTTTGTAAGTAATCCCTCCATAAATCTATTTTAACACAAAAATAAAATTAAGGGTGGAAAGATAAAAAAGAATTAGTCTTTTGTCTCTTAAAAAAAACTTTTAAAATACTATGCTTGTTTTAATGCCAAAAGATATTGCTAAAAAAATAAGAAAATCCGGGCACAAAATCGGGCAAAAAATTAAAAAGCCGACGCTCGTCGGCTTTGATGAATTTGCTAAATTGACTAAAAAAAGTTGGCAGAAGCTTAAAGAAATCACCAGAACTAAGAAATAATTATTTTTTCTTTAGCTTTATTTTTAAATCGACCGGAAGCAAGAATAAAAGTCCGCCAATAGTAAGGATAAATATGGCAAGTGACGGCAAGCCAAGACCAAAAACGATAGCCGTATCCATGGCGCTTTCTGCGCCTAGAGCTTTTATGGGCCACAACATGAATAAAAGCAGGGTACATAAACTTAGGATAAATTGTTCCGCATTGATTTTAATTTTTAGGTGCTTTAGTAAATTTATGTTTAAAACATAAAGGGTTAGAATAAACAAAGAGAACTTAATGAGTGAAAATGCGAACAATTCGGTTGTTGATCCTCTTGCATACATTTCGGTTGCGGTTAGCGTCTGGCTGTAATAGATGCTGGACATGAAAACAACACACATAGTTGCCAAAACTTCGGCAAATATTATAAAAATCATGTTTAACAGGACAAATTGTAGGGTTGGTTCCATACGCTTCAGTTCCTGTATCTGTTTTTCGTTTTTATAAGACATAAACACCTCCTCATTAATATGATCCTCTTTTACCGCTAAAAAATCAAGGGTTAAAAAAGTAACTGCTCACAACCCCCCCTTTTTTTGTCATTCCAGACCCGCCTTGATGAGCAAAGCGAGGCAGGCTTGAACTGGAATCCAGAAAGCTCGATATTCAACCGGACAAGTGGATCCCAAATCAAGTTTGGGATGACATGGATAAGTTAATACAATTTGAACTTAAAATACAGGGGTTGTGAGTAGTGACTTAAAAAAGTAAATTAAAAAGAGCTACCTTGGGCAGCTCTTTTTAAATGATAACCTATACTTCCGGAGTGGGAGTAGCTGTTGGGGTTGCTTCAGGTGAAGTTTCCGGAGTTACGGAAGGTGTTAGGGTTGGGTTGTTGGCGGTTTTTAGGGCAACTATAATTTTGTGTAATTCGGTTGAAGCTGCCTTCAAGGATTCTCTTGCCTTTTGTAAATCCGCTTTTCCCTCTTCTCTTAGAACCTTGGCCTGTTCCGGATCACTGGCAGAAATTGATTTGAATATTTCTTTGGCTTGCGCTGCATAGCTTTTTGCTTCGGCAATTTTTTCGTTAAACGTTGCAAGGCTTGCTTCTATTGCGTCCACATCCGCACCATCAGCTTTTGCTTTTGCGAGTAAACGTTCAATCTTTTTTTCTAAATTTTCCAGTCTATTAGTAACACCCTGAATTCTTGCCACGGCCATTATCCCGATTTGTTTCGGTTTCATAACGGTAATAATTTTATAATCGTATAGTTTTTTAACCAGGGGTTTTATGGTGGTTAAATCAGTCGCGGCTTGTATCTCGGTGTTTAGATCGGTTAACGCAGTGATTTGCGTATTAATCCCGTCTTTAATTGTTGCTTTGTCGGCGTCGGAAAGTCTAGTGTTGGCATCGACATTTTCAATTAACTGGTTTAAAACGTCTATTCTATGATCGGTTGCTTTCTGGGCGGCTTTTTTTAAGGATTCTATTTTTTTTGTCTGCCCTGTAGCTGTCCTATATTCCTTAAATGCATCTTCAGTATCTTTCTTGAAAGTGGCATCATCGATCCTTGGCATCGGAGGCACGGGCGTAATTGTTGTTCTTCGTACTGTTGGGGTGGGAGTAGTTGTTACAACTCTTTTTAACGAAGAATCTCCGGGCGTGTTTGCCAATGTTGCAGTCGGTAGCGCTACTAGTACTATTAAGCTTGTTGAAATTAGATATTTTTTCATTCTATCCTCCTTATATTGCAGGAACCACGTCTGAAGTGGTATCGGTGTTAGTTATGTCTGTTAATTCTTTATCCAGGCCAATAATGTCTGCATTTAAATCAGTTTCCGCTTTCTCCGTGTCCTTTAAATCGGTCGATGCCGAAGGCGTTGGAGTGACATTTGCTTTAGAAGCTGTCGGTGTGGGGCCAGATTTTGTTGACTCGGAAAAACTGTAATATGTTATTCCGGCAATGCCCGAGGCAATTAAAATTGCCGCTACATAGGCTAGCCAAAATTTTTTAAAATGCTTTTCCTTTCCGTCCTTTACAGCCTTGCCAGCTTCGTTTTGGTCATTTTGGTCGTTCATTTTTCCCTCTTTTAAATTAATTGTTAATCATATTTTAAACCTATGATTATTCCTTGTCAAACCACAAGCGCAGGTAACTGCTCAAAATCGTTATTGCGAACGATCCGGCAGCCGCCGGAGAGTGCGGCAATCTTGTTTCAAGCAGAGGAGATTGCTTCGTTTCACTCGCAATGACGCAGGGTTGTGAGCAGTTACAAGCGCAGGTGGGTTTTGATGATTTCGTTGGCTATGTTTCGCGCTTCTTTAATCGCATAGTTTATGCCGCGATCAAACGGGTAGGTATGCGTCATCGAAGTTACGTATAATTTATTGTTGGTGGTGACGGCCGGTTTTTTAAAGCCCTTTTTGATGATCGGCTGAGCATTTGAAACCCTATAAATTTTAGAACCCTTTAAATTATTTTCAATATCCGGAAAAATTTTCTTCAAGTGACGCAGATAATAAGACTCTAGCTCGTTGTCACTCATTTTAAAAAGTGGATCAGAGTTTTCTAAGTAGTGGCTAAGATAAACAATTGAACTACCGTAGTCAACATTTTTAATTAAATTTGTGTGTTCTATGATTCCCCCAAAAGGCAGATTGTCTAAAATGTTGGTCCAATAATATTGTGTAAGCGGTTTTTTAAAAAAGAAAACGGGACAAATTGCGCCCAGGTAATCTATACTGAACTTACGCAAACCTACCACACCTCCCAAACCAAACAAAGCGGCTGAAATCCCTTTTTCTCCTGTAAGCGTATCTACAAATATGCTTCCAGTAGAGAAAAGAGATTTTATCTCGCCTTTTTTCGGCTTGGATAGATGCGTCATTTTGCGTAAGTCCAGTATGTCTTTTATATTTGATTTTCCAAAAATCTGTGTCCGGTCAGTTTCGGCAATGGTTGAAACTAAAATGTCATATTTTTTATTGTTTATAATGTAGCCATCATACGACTCTTTTATGTTTTCTATTTTAGTTTTTGTAAAAATATTTTTTTCGTTAATTTCGTTTTTTAAAGCGTCAATTAATATCTGGAAACTGGCGGTTGGATATAGCAAAATTTCCCGACCTTTTTTTCTTGTTCCCGACCTTTTTTTAAAGCGGTAAACAATCCATGTGGCGCTTATCATGTTTTTAAAACGGCCAAATTTGCCCTTCAGGAGCGGTTCCCAAATAACCCTATAATTTTTTTTACCCATTGTAAGAATTAAAATTTTTTCGGCCGTTAAG
This sequence comes from candidate division CPR2 bacterium GW2011_GWC2_39_10, assembly GCA_000993275.1. Taxonomy (GTDB): domain Bacteria; phylum Patescibacteriota; class CPR2; order CPR2; family CPR2; genus GWC2-39-10. The sequence continues at coordinate 7,658 of LBVV01000017.1, forward strand.
TTTTTTATTAGTTTTTCCGGTAAAAATTTTAGGAAAATTCCGGCAAAAGCGAAGCGGATTTTTGAGCTAAAATTTAAGAAGGGGAGACTAAAAAAATCGATTGATTTGTTAAAGTCGTAGAATTTCCCATCTTTTAAAAAACCGACCTTACTTTGACGAGGTTCTAAACTATTTGCAATTCCCAGTTCTTTAAACAGATTAATTGCTTCTTTATCGTTTACGAAAACATGGTGGTATAATTTTTCTAATTTCAAGTTTTTGCCCGGAGAAAAAGTTGATATGAGACCGCCTAGAGATTCGTCTTTTTCAAAAACCGAAACTTTAAAACCGGCTTTAGTTAGATAGTAGCCGCAAGATAGTCCGCAGATTCCGCCGCCAATAACGGCAATACTTTTACTCCTATTCCTTTTCGTCAAAGCCAATTTCCTCGTCTACTAAATAATGACCGCTGTTTCTAATATCTCGATATATTCTAATAATATATTCGCCAAGAACCGCAAAACCTAAAAACTGGATAGAAGACAAAAGCGCCACAAAAGAAAAAATATAATAGTTGTTTTGTTTTAATGCCATGGCCAAATAAAAGAAATATGCTGCCGCCAAAATTACGGCAAGAGAAAAAAAATAAAAAATTTTGACGGGAAAGGAAGAAAAATTTACGACGGCGTCTGTTGCCAGTTTTAGCATTTTTTTTAGACTGTAACCGGATTTACCATTTTTTCTGGCTTCCCTTTTTATGGGAACGGTAATTTTTTTAAAACCAATTTGACTTAGATATCCTCGAATAAAGAAATGCTTCGTCTTCACTTTGCTTAGCTGCCGAACAATTTTTTGATCGATAAGAAAAAAATCTCCGCAGTCCGGCTCAATTCGCGGTTTAACGATTAAATTTAAGGTACGGTAAAAAATATAAGCGGTTATTTTTTTAAAAATGGTGTCTTTGCGTTTCCGTCTCTTACCGAGAACAATATTATAGCCTTCCTGCCATTTGGCAACAAAATCCTTTAAATATTGCGGCGGGTCTTGGAAGTCGGCGTCCATTACAATGGCTGCTTTGCCTTCTGACTTAGAAAGTCCGGCCAGGATCGCTGCCTGCTGTCCGAAGTTTCTCGAGAGTTTAAGTACCTTAATATTAATATCTTTTGCTCTGATATTTTTTAATACGTTAAATGAATTATCGCTTGAACCGTCATCAACAAAAATTATTTCATGGGAAGTTGGGTAAAGATAGCGATGAATTTCTCTAGTTAAAACTTTTAAATTTGATTCTTCATTAAAAACCGGAACGATAACCGAAACTGTAATTTTTTGTTTCATTAACACCTTCTCTCTTTTTTATGTATAATATTAAACAGAGAAGATTACAAGAATAAATCTATGAGTGAGCAAGAAAAAAGATTTTATTTGTTGGACTTGCTGCGGGGCCTGGCCGTTTTCTTAATGGTGCTATCCCACACGGTCTACTTTTATCATAATGGCACCAGCCCATTTCTTTTGGGTTTGGAAAATTTTGGCAATACGGTTTGCTTCATTACTTTTTTGGTGGTTTCCGGTGCCGCTTCTTATCTTGCCTATTTTAAAGACGGCGTCTTTAAAAGGGAACGAAAAAATAAAATTGTAAAAAGGCTTAAAATGCTCGTTTTGTCTTACTGGGTTTTGGCCTTTTTTGTAACCGCCGATCAATTGGTTAAGGGTTTTGGCCTTGCCAAATGGAAAATAATATTAGATATCCTTACTTTCAGGAATTTGCCTTCTTATACCGAATATATCCCGCCTTTTATTATCTATACCCTTTTGTTGATATTGATGCCTTCATTTTTTGAGAAAATAGTAAGGAAAACGTCAAAGGTTTTATTGTATTCGGCCGTTTTTTATCTGGCCGGCTTTGTTTTATATTTGCTGCCTTCGGTGAGTTTTTTTGCTCCGTGGAAAGCTTTGCTTTCCGGTGCAAACGGCTTTTACAGATTCCCGATTTTTCAATATATGCCGGTTTTTCTATTGGGTTTATTTTGGGGTAAAAAAATCTCTGAAACTAAGGGACTGGTAAAAAAAGAACATTTTGTTTTAGCCACAATTTACTCGCTAATAATTTTAGAAGTGGTCTTAATTATTGCCGGCGCTTTTTTAAATGGCAATCTGGATTTTATTTTACTCAGATGGCCACCATCAATAACATTTTTAGGAATTGGACTAGGCTTTGCCTATCTTTCCGCCTTGGGTTTATACCGCGCTAGGCAACTTACCGGTCATCCGATTTTGCGGGATTTTTTATTGGTTCTCGGACAAAATGCATTTGCGCTTTTTTGGACGCATATTTTTATTCTGCAGCTTTACCAAATGGCCGGCGGCGCTAAAGTTGATAATATTTTTGTCTTTTTCTTTTTAGTGCTGCTCACCTTTGTTTCGTCACTAGCGTTGGCAACATTTATACCGTTTAATTTTAAATTTAACCTTACCTTCATTAAGGGCTCTCATGAAGAACAAGAAGAACTTATAGAAAAAGAAACATTAATGAAATTAGGCGAAGAGGTATATGAGGAGATTGTTTTTGAGGAAAACCGAATAAAAAACTTTTTCTTTCCGCATTCATCCAAAAATAAGGCAAGACAAAAATTGGTTAAAAAAAGACACATGATGGCAGGAAGTCTTGTTTTACTTCTTATCACTTTTGCCGTCTTCCCCAGTGTCTTAGAGGAAAGGGAAAAGGCGGTAAAAAGCGCTACTTCTTCGGTCTGGTTTAGCGATGAGTTTGCTTACAGACAGAAAATTATCGTAAAAAACGGCGAATCTTTCGCAAGTTTGCTTAAAGGCAAAAACATTGGGGTCAATTTTGATCATGCTTCCCTCATAAAAGAAAAAAAATCTTTAAAAAATGGAACGGATTTGCGGTTGGTTTATTGGGATGGATCCAATTTTAACAATGTAATTTTTTGGCTAAACGGCCCTTTGGGTAGTTCTCAAGCGCCAATTATATTTGAAGTGGCAGAGAGTATTGCTCCGGGACAAGAAGACGGAAACTATTTTCTATACTATGGGAATGCAGTTGCCGAAAACCGGTTTAAAAATGATTCCAAAATAAAACGGTGGGAATCTAAATACGAAGTTAGCTTTGAACAAGAATCAAGTTATCCATTGTTAATGGTGGCGGAAAAAATTTGGAATCTAAAGGAAAAAGACAAAAATTTGACCCTGCCGGTTTCTCTAAAAACAGACCAGGAATTTTTAAATCCCGCCGTAACTTACGAAATAATGGGTCAAGATATAAATGGTAAGTTTACTTTGGGGGAGAGGAATTTATTTCAAGAATCGGTAAATATATCAGAGCTTCTGCCGGGGAAATATCAGATAAGGGCAACTATTAAGGAGGCCGATAAAACTTATCTCAGTCAAAAATGCGGCTTTTATGTTTCCAGTCCCTTGTATGTTGCCTGGACCATAGATTGGGAAGGCTATGATGTTGCTGATACATATTTAAACGCTTTAGGTCACATTGCTGATAAGCATGACGCTAAACTTACCAATCTTTTTAATCCCAGAATCTATACCGCGTCATCGATAGCAGAAAACAGAAAAAACCACTTAACTAATTGGGTAAGAAGCAGAAATCAAAAAAAAGGCGATGAAATTGGACTTCATTTGCATATGCATTACGATTTTGTTGCGGAGGCCGGCGTAGAGCCGAAACGTGCTGATAAATGGCCAAACTGGGGTGACATTTATAACGACGGCTATTCGGTTTTAACGTCTAATTATACAAAAGATGAGCTGGTTAAAATTTATAAAAAGGCGTTTGAATATTTTGATAAAATGGGACTGGGCAGGCCAACAACTTACAGAGCCGGCGGGTGGTTCGCAAGCGGCGAAACATTAAAAGCGCTTGAGGAAGTGGGTATAAAAGCAGATACTTCCGGCAGGACAAAGTATGAATTCGGTTATGATGGTTATAAAAAACAGCAAGGATTTTGGGATTTATCCGAAAGCGCCCAGCCTTATTTTCCATCCAAGACCGACCAAAATAAAACGGGAAGCGATAATTTAAATATTTTGGAGGTTCCGAATAACGGCGCAGATTCTTTTTGGTTTAAAGCCGAGGACATGATCCGCAGATTTAACGAAAATTACAACGGTGGAATCCTAGACAACATAAAGCAAGTGACTTATCTTTCTCACCCGCAGTGGTTTAACAAAAGCGAACAAGAGCGAATGGACAAAGTTTTAACTTACGTCGATGATTTCAAAAATGATACCGATGACGGCCCGGTTGTTTACGTAACCAGCAAAGACATATATACTGCCTGGTATACTGCCTGGGAGGGGCGATGAAAATTTTGCAAAACTTTATATTAACATTGTCAGAACCATTAACGCTTAAGTTTTGTTTTTTTGTGCTTATGGGCATTTTTATTGCCTATAATATCATTCTTATCATAAAGCATTTTAGGGGCTGGCGTGTGCCCGAAAAGTTTGTGGGGCAAAGATGGTATCAAAATATTTTTCACTATATTAAAAGAGCAGGCTGGGGATTTTTACATCATAAAATAATTTTTAATTTACTGCTTGTTGGTTCTGTCGGACTGGTGATTGCGGGATTTTATCTGCCGCTTCCTCATGTTATTTCTCCTTCTAATCCTTCCTTGGGGATCACTGAAATATCGGATAAAAATCCGTTAATTGTTAAATTTGACAGAAGAGTAGACAAAGAAAATTTAAAATATGATTTATTTCCGGCTATAGAAGGAAATTGGGAATTTACGTCCGGCGTTACGGATTCTGATCTTAAGTTTGTCCCAAAAAAGACGCCGGAAGCGGAAACCAGATATACCATTTCTCTAAAAGGAATAAAAAATATTTTCGGGCGTAAGAGTGAAAATTATCTTTTTAGCTTTCAGACACCGCCGGCGCCAAAAATAGTTTCGGTAAGTCCGAGTGACGGTGACCAAGGGGTGTTGCCGAATCAGGAAATTATAGTCACTACCGACTTTCCCCATTTGTATACTGCCAAATTTACTTTTGATATTGAGCCGCCTGTAGAGCTGGATGTTAATAATTTAGACGGTGTTAAATATTTATTTAAAGCCAAGGATAATTTTAAAAAGGGAACGGAATATAGTTTAAAAATATCAAGGATACTTACGACCTATAGCTACGAAACAAAAAAGACGGAAAATTTGGGAGAAGCAGAAGAGCTTTGGGCCGGTAAATTTAAAATTATTGAGGCCCCCGGTATAAAATCTTATACGCCCAATGGTTATGGAGCGCTAACGGATGCTTCAATAAGGATAGAATTTAGACAAGATATGAGTCAGGAAGAAACGGCCGCAGCTTTTTCCACGGATCCAAAAATTGACGGTGATACTTCCTGGGAAAGCGCAAGGATGTTAGTTTTTAAGCCGAAAAGTCCTTTGAGTAAAAATACTAAGTACACGGTTGGTGTCTCCAAGTCGGCAAAAGCGGCAGATGACAGTAATTTCGAGGAAGCATTTTCCTATAGCTTTACCACTATCGGCCACGTTGCGGTTTCCGGCTTTTATCCGGGAAATGGGGCTCGAAATGTCGATTTAAATAGTCGGATTAATGTTACTTTTAATCAGGCAGTTGACCATGAAAGCGCGCAGGACAAATTTAGTATTTCGCCAACCGTTGAAGGCAGTTTTAGCTGGAATGGAAATACCATGGTTTTTGCTCCATCCGGTTTTGGGTACGGTAAAAGCTACGCAATAAACATTGCATCGGGTGTCAAAACAATTAACGGTCTTGATTCTGTTAAAGGCTTTTCTTCCGGTTTCACAACAAGGCTGCAATCTGTCATGCTAAATATTCCTTCATGGAGGCAGACCTATATGTATACTTGTATGGCGGCAGCTTCCAGGCAGGCCTTGGCTTATAGGGGAATTACGGTGTCGGAATTGCACATTGTTGATTTAATGGGCTACGATCGCACACCTTGGTCCGGAACATGGAGAGATTCAAACGCTGTTTGGGGGGATCCGAATGTAGGTTATATTGGTGATATTGACGGCAAATCGGCACCGGGCTGGGGATACGGATCGCATTGGGATCCGGTGGTAAAGGCCTTGTCTAATTATCGCCCCGTTGAGCTTAAACGGAACTGGTCGGTTCAGGGAATTGCTCAGGAGCTCGCAAGCGGTAATCCGGTAATTGTTTGGTGGGTAAATGGTGTTTGGCCGGCTTACGAACTGTATTGGAAAAATAATGGCAAATCAATAAGAGCAGTCAATTCGGTGCACGTTCAGGTGGTAAAAGGGTTTACGGGTACGGTTGACAACCCCACTTCTTTTACCGTTAATGATTCCGGTTACGGTTATCCGGCAAGAACTTACGACGTAGGAACCTTCCAGGCAAAATGGGGATGGTTTAGCAATACTGGGATAGTGGTTAAATAAGAAGAAAGAATTTTGAATTTTGAACTTGGATGGTTGAATTGGAATGGAGAATCTAGAATAGCGGGAAAACCCCCAAATTTAAAAATACCTAAATTTCATATTCCATATTCTGTTTCCTGGTTCCTGGTTCCTGGTTACTGTTTCTTGTTTACTGCTTCTTGTTTTTTGTTTATTATATTAACATGGGCATATTAACCAATCCCCAGATCCAAAACAAAAAAAATCAAAAAGGTTCTATTCTTTTATATTCCCTAATTATCTCCATGATTGTTTTATCAATCGGTCTTTCTATTGCTCAAATAGTGCTAACAGAAATTAAGGCCTCCGGCGATGCCACTAGTTCCCAGCAAGCTTACTTAGCGGCGGAAACGGGAATGGAAGAGGTAGCGCTTCTTTTGAAGAGTGGCAACCCTATTCCCACAGGCGAAATAGTTTTGGCCGGTGGTGGAAAATATTATGCTTCTTCTGGCAATGTATTTAAAAACAACATATGTTATCAACGATTAACAGTAAAGGGCGGGCACGGAGGCATTGTCAGGGAAATAATAAAAGATGATCCCACGGAGATCGATATTGTGATTACCGGTACTGTTATAATTAAAGATTTATATGAATTATCTAGTGTTTCCGGTGTTACTATATGCGGCCAGGCAAATAAAGGTCTTGGGAATGGCGCTGGCACTTATAATCCTGATAGTGCCGATGGTACGGGTTATCCAGTAGCCAAAAATATAACCATAAAGTCAACCGGTAATTTAACAACCACTGATCCCTCGGGTTTAAATCCTGGTCAAAAGCTTAGACTTGAGGCTAAAAACACCTTAACTATTGAAGACGGTGGCAAGATTGATGCTACGGGTAAGGGGTATCGTGGTGGATTTGGGCATTGTAGTAGCGCTATTGCCGGAGATTGTAACGGCAAGGGGCCGGGCGGCGGCATTGGAAATCAATATGGTTGGGGCGGCGGGGTTATAATAATTCGGGTTGCTAATTTGGATATTAAAGGCACAAACCCGGCTTTTCCGGCTATAATTTCAAATGGGATTAATGGTTCTAATGCTGTTTATGGCGCAGGTGGCGGCGGATCGGGTGGTTCAATTTACATAATAAGTCAAAGCGATATTGTAAGAGCGAATTTAATTACAGCAAACGGTGGTGGACGTGGCAGGGGTTGTAATAGTGGTGGTGGTGGCGGCGGCGGCGGCGGGAGGATAAAAATTAAAGCACCTAATTCTGCCAGTTTAGTCCCCCTCCCCACACTTGATGGCGGCTTGGACAATAACGACGGTTACTCTTGCAATTATAGGCCCGCTAGCCCCGGCAATCCAGGTGTATATACCCCAGAAAGCCCGTAATAGGACGGGAGTTAAAGATGGAGTATAAATAATATAAAGCTTGCTTTAATATTTAAAGAGAACCGCACACACCCGGTGTGTGCTGAATAGACACATCGGGATAATAGGAGGGAGTTCTTCACCCTACGTATGACAGGCTTTTAAGCACGGATTAGCTATTTTTATAACCAGCAGGGGCCAGAAAAACGGGGTGAGGCGGGAGTTAAAGATGGAGTATAAAAGCTTGTTCTAATATTTAAGCGCATATACTACCATCTCTAATTCCGGAAATTCTTTGATGATTTCATAATTTTTTAAAATATATGTTTGTAACTCTTTGGCGTAGGCAAAATCCTTGTTTTTAGTCCAAACAATGATTGTTTTTGGATTTTCTTTCAGATAGTTTAGAGTTTTTTCCTCTCCATTTTCGCTGTCGGTAATTTCCGTTAAATAAAGATATTTGTTAACCGGATTTTTGCCGGTTAAAAAGTAAAATGAAACAAATTGATTTTCGGCAATCATTTGTTTCTCGGGCAGATTCTTTAAGAAGATGGTCGCCGCTTTTTCTTCTTTTAATTTTTTAATGTTAAAATTTGTGTCTTTAAAAAACCAAATCGAGGCAATAAATAGAGATAAGGCGGTTATAACTAAAAACAGATTAAAAATCTTTTTTTCATTATAAATTTTAGTTATGGCAAATGCGGCCGGTATTATGGCGAAAGGAATTATCTGTATCCAATAGTGAGGATAATGTCTGGTTAAAAAGAGCAGAGTAGGTGCAAAAAACATGGCGTAAAAAATAGTTAGTTTTCCTTCCCTTATTTTTTTCGTAAAGGACAGGATAAATAAAAACCAAAGAGGAAGTGTTTGTAAAAAAGTGAATGATAGTTTTTTAACCACGTAAAATAATGGTTCTTTCGGATAGGCGGTAAAGTTTAAAACATAGGCTTGGTTAAAAAATGAAGACAAAATATCTATTTTGGCAAAATAAAGTATAAGCGCTAGAAGAGACGCTAAAAAGCCGGCCGAAAAGTCCAAAAAGGAACGCTTGTCTTTTTTAAAATAAAAAAAAGCAAGAACTGCAATATTGACAATAAAAGTTTGTTTGAATAGAAAGGCGATACAAGCCAACAACCCGGACAAAAATGGAGCGTATGTTAAAATATTATTTAAAAACAAATAAAGGCTTAAGAGTAAAAAAAAGATTCCAAATGGCTCGGTTATTAGAAAGTTGCCTTCAAAAAAAGTAAAGGCAAGAAGCGACAAAAAAAGAGCGGGGTAAAAGGCTTTAGGGTTTATCTTGGAAGAAATTTTGGATATCAAAAAGATAGAGCATAAATTTGTTATAAGTAGGAAAATTTTAAGAGAAAGGGCACTTGTTGAAATTTTTAAAAAAACGGCAAACAGATAATAAATGGCCGGATTTTTATGGTCGAAATAATTAAGGTAAGGTAATTGACCGTTATTTAAGCCACTGGCAATCTTTAAAAAAACACCCTCATCTTGCATTAAAGGTTTTAAAAATGACAATAAAAAAAGACCGGACGTAAATACTCCAAAAAATATAAAGACAATATAGGGCAGTCTTTTTCGGTTCTTTGTCATGTAGTCATTTTAAGGGCTTTTTACAAAGTTTTTAATAACTTTTTCCGGTTTGAAGATAGCGGTTAATTCACTTTCAATTTTTTCCGGATCGTACGGTTGACAGGAGAAAACGTCAATTAGAAGTTGCTTAGTCTCTGTAAAAGAGTGCAAGCTAATATGGGATGTCTCGATAACCACAAAGCCTGTTATGCCGGGATAATAATCTCCCTTCATAAGATATGGCATCGTTAATTTTTTCATGCCGATTTTTTCCGGCAACTCATTAAGTAGGTCATAAAAAATATCCATGTCTGCAAGCGTATTTTCATTGCAACCATGGAAGTCCAGGGTAAGATGATATCTTTTTACATTCTTCATTGCTTCTCTAAGGCCTCCTTTTTTGGTTAATGCTAATTTTTCAATAGACATAATAGTACTTTTTCGGAGAAAATTCAAGGATTAATTTCTAGCCCACGTGCACTTTTACAAACTCCTCATAAAATTGTTAAAAATTGACCTTAGATTTGTCATTCCAAACTCGATTTGGAATCCATACCCTCTGGATTCCCATAAAGAAAAGTGCACGTGGGTCAATTAATTTCTTAGAGACCTCCCGCAATTCCTTAAAGAATGTGGCTATTTGAATATTTTTGGATAATAAATATGCATGGCTTCTTTGGCTTCTTGAAGAGTTTTTAGGGTAATTTCATTGGCTTTTTCGGTGCCGCGGACCAAAATATTCTTTACTTCTGCTTCGGTTACGCTTGCTCTTCTTTCTTGCATTACAGTCAGCTTTTTTATTATTTCTTCGGCTAGGGCATCTTTAAAATCACTATAGCTTGCATCTTTAAATTCTTTTTCAATTTTTTGATAATTATCGCCGTTCATAAAAGAATAAATGGTCATAAGATTCGAAATTGCCGGTTTTCCGGCGGCATCAAATTTTATTTCCTTACCGGAATCCGTGACGGCTTTTTTAAGTTTTTTCCTTATTTCGTCCGGGGAATCGGAAAGCATGATGGTGTTTCCTAAAGACTTACTCATTTTGGCGTTGCCGTCTAGCCCCAAAACCCTAGGAGCGATAGACAAAAGGGCTTTAGGAATCGGAAAAATTTCTTTAAATTCTTTATTAAAAGATCTGGCAATTTCCCTGGTTTGTTCAAGATGGGGAAGTTGATCTTCGCCCACCGGAACTAAATTGGCTTTAAATCCTGCAAACATTGCAACAGACATGTTGCTTTCTTCTATACCGGCGCTGCGCAGTTCATCTTTAACGGTAGGGTTTCTCTTAACTCTTGCTATAGAGACAAGGCTAGAAAACATTTGGTATAGCTCGGATAAGGCAATAACTTTTGATTGCACAAAAATTGTAACTTTATTTGGATCCAGGCCGACTGCCAAATAGTCTTTGACAATTTCCAGAATGTTATCCTCAATTTTATCGTATTCCTTGCGGTCGGTCATGTACTGAAAATCGGCAATAATAATAAAAGTGTCATATTCGTCTTGAAGTTTGACCCTATTATCCAGCGTGCCAATTAAATGGCCAATATGTAATTTGCCGGTTGGACGTTCGCCGGTTAGAATTCTTTTCATTGTTTGCTCCCTATTTTCTTTGATTATACATCATTTTTTGTTAAATTAAAGTTGCTTGAATTGCAAAATTATTTAATGTTGTGTATTATTAGCATGTTAAGAGGTAGGTATGAAGAAAAAATACCTCATACGGTCTGTAAAAATTCAGTCGTCACATAAAAAAAATGCCCCCGGTTTTGCTTACGCTTACGAATACCACCCCGAATTGGAGTCGGAAAAGGATAGCGGTAGCATCTTCGGTGTTATTGAAATTGTCGGGAATGCCGAAAGTTCGAAAGACATTGCCGAACTTATTCTAACGACACTAAAAGAGGCCTATTACGATAACTCCAAAAAAGAAATTCTAGCCAAATTTGAAGGTGCTTTGGGCAGCGTTAATGAGGCCTTGGTTGCAGCGGCTGAAGACGGGAAAATTGCCTGGCTTGGCAAACTTCATGCAGTAATCGCCGTTTTAAAGGATAGCGAACTTCATATTACACAGGTGGGTTCGGCTGAAGGTTATTTGCTTCGAAAAAAAGCCCTGACGCAAATAACAGAAGATCTTTCCCCGAAGGGCATGTCTCATCCGTTAAAAACTTTTGTCAATATCGCTTCCGGGCAGGTAGATAAGGGCGACAAAATTGTTTTCTTTACCCCAAGTCTTATTTTCAATATTTCCAAAGAAGAAATAAAAAGGGAATTAACGAATTATGCCAGTCCTGTGGCTTTCAATAAATTTTATCATGTTTTAGAAGACCTAAGGGTTCCAAACAGATTGTCTTTTATGGCCTTAGACATTATTGATCCTGAGGCTTTGGCAAATGACACATCCGATTATCCCGACGAGTATTGGCTGGATGAAGCCAAAAACGTTTCAGATAATTTTATTAATCAGGCATCACCGTTAATTGAAAAAGCGGCCGAAAGGTCTAAAGATGTTTTGGTTAAAGGTAAGAGCATAGGGGAAAAGCTGTTGCCCTATAAAAATTTGGCTGCTAAACATATATCAAAAATATTTTCTGCAATTAAATCTAAAGCAAATAAAGTGAAAAAGCCATCTAGGCGGCCGACCAAAAACATTCATCCATATAGGGCAAGAGGTACTAAAATTAAGCACGATATTTCTTTCAAGCGTTTTATGCCGGGGCTTAAATATATAAAAAAAGGTTACAAAATGGGCGTTATTGCCTTATCTCTTGTAGTGGTGTTGTTTGTCGGGGTAAAGCTTGCGGGAAACAAAAAAACCGATGATAATTTGCAAAAAATCGAGACCTATAATCAATATTTAAAGGATGCTTCGGTTTTGCAAACCGATGCTGTTTATAAAATTGCGGCGAACCAAAAAGATGATGCCAAAAAAGATTTAGATAAAGCTAAAGATTTGGTGCTGCAGGTGGAAAATTCTAAATTCAAAGATGATTTAAAAGACAGTATCGCCACATTAAAAAGGAACATTTTAGAAACCTATGACCAGCTTGAAGGCATAATTAAAACGGATCCCGCGAAAGTAGTAGAATTAGAGAAAAGTTTTGATAAGTTTATTTATGCTTCTAAGGGATTTAATTTATTCTCGAAAGATGGTTACGCCAAAGTTGACTTGGAGGGAAAAAATTACAAATTGGTAGAGAATGTAGCAACCGATGTTTTGGCTGGCGATGTTTTAGAAGACGGTACGTTTATTTTCCTCTCCGGCGAGCCAATGGTTTATTCGGCAACCAGCCTGGAAGTTAAAAGGCAAACTTTGTCGGTTGGAGATTGGTATAAAGCAAAAGATTTGGTAGCTTTTTATAATAAGATATTTATCTTGGATGATGACGGAAAAATACATAGGCACGAGCGCACTATTGAGGGTTTTACCAAAGCATCTTTATATTATGAAGATACTTTACTTCAAGATGCTGTTGGTCTTGCCGTAGACAGTTCGATATATGTTTTGAATAAAGACGGCAGTGTAATTAAACTTGGAAGCGGCAAAAAACAGGATTTTGCCTTAAAAAACAGTCCAATTCTCGGAGAACCCAGCTTAATTTATGCTTCTCAAGGTACCGGCGAGTTATATATCTTTGATAATAAAAACGCCAAATTAGCAGTGTTTGATAAGACAACCGGAGAATTTAAAAAATTACTTTCTTCAGATAAGTTTAACGGCCTTACTTCTATTACGGCTGATAGCAGCGGAAATGTTTATTTTCTAGCCGGAAAGTCCATTTATAAATTACCAAACTAGATATTCATTATTACCTTTTTAAATTAGTCGAATTGCCATATAATATCACTGTGGATATTAGTCAATCTATTTTGGATTTGTCTCATTTAAATAAAGAGCAAAAGGAAGCGGTTCTTCATGATAAGGGCTGCCGGAGCGGGAAACGGCAAAACAAGCGTCATTACAAATAGAATCGCCTACCTAATTTCTAATAAAAAAGCAAAACCGGAGGAAATTTTGGCGCTTACCTTTACCGACAAGGCGGCTGCTGAGATGGAAGAAAGGGTAGATAAATTAGTGCCTTACGGTTTCGTGGATACCTGGATTTTAACTTTTCATGCATTTGGCGACCGCATTATTAGGGAAAACGCTTTAGATTTAGGCCTTCCCTCAAATTATAAAATACTTTCTAAACCCGAGCAGATTGTTTTTGTTGAGGATAATTTAGAGGCTTTCGATTTAAAATATTATGCTCCGCTTTCAAACCCCACAAAACACATAGAGGCTTTAATATCCCATTTTTCCAAATTAAAGGATGAAATGGTGGAGCCGGAAATTTACATTAGTCTGTGTCAAAAAAAATTGATTGAAGAAAAAGACGATGAGGGGAAAAAAGAATGGGAGAAACAGCTTGAGTTGGCCTCTTCTTATCAAAGATATCAGGAATTAATGGGACAAAATGGCTTCTTGGATTTTGGCGACCAAATTAATATTTGTTTAAAACTACTCAAAAACAATAAACATATCTTAAAGAAATATCAAACACAATTTAAATATATTTTGGTAGACGAATTTCAAGATACAAACATGGCGCAAAACGAACTGGTAAAGATTTTAGCTGGCGAAAATGGAAATATAACGGTTGTTGGGGATGACAATCAGAGCATTTATAAATTTAGGGGAGCGGCAATTTCTAATATTTTGGATTTTAAACAAAGCTATTTGGGAACAAAAGAAATTGTGCTTACCAAAAATTACAGGTCCACCCAGGAAATTTTGGATGCATCGTATAGGCTCATTAAGCACAACGATCCGAATAGTCTAGAATTTAAATTAAAGATTAATAAGAAACTTATTGCATTGTCGCATGGCCTAAAACCGGTGCATATTCATTGTGATAAGTTGACCTCGGAAGCAGATAAAGTTGCAAGCATAATAAAAGAAAAGATAACAAGCGGCAAATGCAGCTTTAAAGATTTTGCCATTTTGGTTAGAAAAAATTCCGCGGCCCAAAGTTTTATGCGGTCTCTTGCTTATTACGGTATTCCATATAAGTTTGACGGTTCGACAGGTCTTTATAGCAGGCCCGAAATTAGGTTGCTTATAAATTTTACAAAAATAATTACCGACCCCAAAGACTCTATTTCCTTATTTCATCTTGCGTCCTCAGAGGTTTACAATATTTCGGTTTCCGACCTTTCGTATTTAAATACCTTCGCTGCCGGAAAGAAAAGGACTCTAGAATGGGCAATGAAAAATTGCGCTGAAATTGAGGAATTAAAGGACAATTTATTTGCCGCGCCCCAAGAGAAAACTAAAGAAATGCTTGCCGACCTCGACAAATACAGAGAGATGTCTAAGACAGATACGGCAGGCCAGCTTATGTATTCATTTTTAAAAGATAGCGGCTATTTGTCATCCCTAATTAGGGAAGCGGATAATGCTTTAAAAAGTGACGAAAAAGGTGGCAGCTTAGTTAAAATAGCCGAAGCGCAAGTTAAAATATCTAACATTGCAAAGTTTTTTGATCGAATTTCCCAGTTCGAACATGTAAGTCAAGACAAATCGATACTAAACTTCAAGCTGCATCTTTCGTCATTAATGGAGGCGGGGGAAGACCCATCTACGGCCGAGATAGATCCGGATTTGGAAGCGGTAAGCATCTTAACGGCGCATAAAGCTAAGGGGCTGGAATTTGAGGTTGTTTTTATTGCCAACTCGGTGGCCGGTTATTTCCCATCAACCAGGAGATCAGATCCGTTGGGAATTCCGAGCGAGCTGATTGGTGAAACTTTGCCGGAAGGCGATGAAAAAGAAATTCATTTGGAAGAGGAGAGAAGACTCTTTTATGTGGCTATGACCAGAGCCAAAAAAGAACTTTATCTAACTTCGGCGGAGGATTATGGCGGCCAGAGAGCAAGAAAAATATCGCCGTTTGTTTTAGAGGCATTAGATTTGCCAGCGGTTAACATGGAAAAAGTGAAACTGTCCGGAATTGAAGTTATAAAAAAATTTGAAAAGGGCAGTGGGGAAGTGCCCTTACCTAAAAAATTTTATGTTCAGGGAAAACTTACTTTAAGCCCTCATCAAGTTGACGATTATTTGTCATGTCCAAAGAAATTTGAATTTATTCATGTATTAAGAGTTCCGGTTAAAACGTTTCATGCAGTTGTTTATGGCAGTGCAATCCATAAAGCTGTTGAGGATTATTTCTCGCGGAAGAAAGGCGGTTTTCCGGTAAAAGTGGAAGATTTACATAATGCCTTTGAATCAAATTGGCTAGATGAAGGATTTATTACGAGGGAACATGAAGAAAAAAGATTTTTGACCGGCAAGAAAGCTTTAGAAAATTTTTACCAAAGAGAAGAGAAATTGCAGAGGTTCCCGTCTAGGATTGAGGAATGGTTTCTAGTAGATTTGCCCGATTTAGACGTAAAAATTAGAGGCCGCTACGATGCCATCTATGAAGATGGTGGTTTTGTGGAAATTAAAGACTTTAAGACTTCTAATGTTGAGAACAAGGAAAAGGCTGACGATAAGGCTAAAAAGAACAGGCAATTGTCAATTTACGCGCTTTCCTATTTGCATACCAAAAATAAACTTCCCGATAAACTAACCCTGGATTTTATTGATGTTGGTTTAATTGGGGAGTCCGAGCGAAGCGAGAAAGATATAAATAAAGTAGTGTCCGAAATTAAGACGGTTGCAGATGGGATAAAAGGATGTGATTATAAAGCTAGTCCTGGGTTTGGTGAGTGCGGATGGTGCGCCTTTACCGAAATATGCCCTTATACGATAAACGATATTTGAGATTTGATTTTGCTTGCTTTAAATTTTTAATGCCCCAACTCGATGTCATTCCGGAAATTCATTTAGAAAATACAATCAGTTGATCCGGCCATACGGCTCGTCCAGACGAATCCGTAGGGACATGAGAATCTATAAAGATTATCGAAGAATTTATTGATGATTAAAGTTTTCTTCAATCAATAAAAGTAACTTACTTTTCGTCTCGTTGAAATAATCTTCAGCAAAGTAAAGTTTATGGGGCTCGGTGGTTTTTTGTTTCCAATACTTTAAGATTAAATAAAAATTTACTATTTCCATTAAATTTTTTACGTCTTCTTCGGAAATGTTTGATAATAATTCAGGGGTTTTAAATTGGTCAACTGAATTATAAAAATCCAGAGACTTAATATTATATGCGGGCAATCGTCTTTCTATGGCGCCGGAACCAAATTGTTCTGTAAGAAAATATCCCAAAAAATACAGATATACTCTTGCTTCTTCAACTTTTATGAAGCATAAATTTAGTTCTTCGTGCCCCAAGTCTTTGGTGGTAAGCATGTTAACAAAATCTAAAATATTTAAATATCTGTAGTATAATTCTGAAATTAGTTGATTTAATCTGATCCAATCAAAAAGATAAGTTGCTTGCATTATCTTTGCCAAAAGGTCGTTGGTTATTTGTTTTTTTCTCATTGCAAACTCTTTTTTTTAAAAAAACGCGCTTTTTTAGCGCGCTGTTTTGGGACTATTCAGGATATGTTGAATGTGGTTAATCTCTTCCGGTCTGAAAAGTTCTATTTTTCTCTCGAGTAAATGCGGCATGTAAGGACTGTCCGCGCAAAGATATCCGCAGCCAATTACTTGATGAATTACAAAGCCGTCAAGCTCGCGGCATCTTTTAAACGCCTTCCAATTACACTCATTGTCGGTTAGGGTGAGGAAGGCCACTTCGATTAGAGGGCTGCTAGTAACGATACATTTATTTTCTCTTAGACTTTCGAATGGGCCCAGCCTTTTTCCAAGCGGTAAAAAAATGTCTTCATAATGATTGGACTCAACAATAGCCTTGGTAAACGATCTTTCCCAAGGATGATCCACTTTTTGCGCCATCATTTCTTCCAGGGTATTCTGGATAATTCGAATGTAGCAAGGATCATCGGGTGGGTTTAGGTCTTCATTTCTCTCGATTATTTTTAAACCCAGAGCTTCGGCAGTTTGGATATGTCGTCCCAGAGTGCCGGCCATCGCTTTTTTCGGAAAATTGTCAACAATTTTTTCCTTAAGGCTTCGGCAAGCTGTCCGGCCATCCTCAGTTAATAAATCATTTTCATGCTTGGCATGTCTCAAGACCAGAATATCCACTTCATGTACATCATCAAAACCAGAATATTTTTGGTCACGCATCTTTTAACCCCTTTCTTACAAATTTGGAAAGTACATTTGATTACATATTACCATTTAAAAAGTGCTTTTTTATACTTTCAGTTGTGCGACATAATCTTTTTAGCGGCTTAAAGCACAAAAACAAGTAAAAGATTTTTTAATATTCTTCCATAAAATAGAAATTCAAGTCAAGATTTATATAAAAATTAATGGCTTCAAGGATGAGTGTGCTGCTTCCTAATTTTTATAATTCGAGATTGTCCACAAAACTCCCTAAAGCGTCATTTAATGGCCTCATGCACCCTATTTTGAATAAAAGCGGGAGTTTTGATACAATGCTTATGAACAATACAAATATGGTCTAAGGGGGGTTTTGTTTAAAGTGGAAGGAGTTTTATAAATGAAAAAAGGTGTAGATTATACGGGTGTCGGCGTATGTACTGTAATTGTAAATAATAATGGTGAAATTTTCTTAGGTAAAAGAGGTCGGGATTCTCGAAATCAAATTGGTTTTTGGTCGATTCCGGGCGGCGGAGTTCGATTTGGTGAAAAATTGGCTGAGGCTATAACAAGAGAAGTTAAAGAAGAACATGATATAAGTATAGAGTTGTTAGAACAGTTGCCGGCCATTGATCATTTAATTCTATCCGAGAAACAGCATTGGGTTACGACCCCATTTGTGGCTAAAATTAAGAATGGTCAAACGCCAAAGATAATGGAGCAAAATAAATGTGATGAAATTGGATGGTTTACTTTAAACAACTTACCTAAACCTCATGGTGACGCTAGCGCAAACGCCATTAAAAATTATAAAAAGTACTATCTAAAAAATAATTAAGTTGATCTTTCTCCAATCTCTAGTATTCGCCGAATCTTCATTGCTTATAAGCCCGCGCCCGCGTTTTTAGGTAGTTTTGTTATGAAAAAAAGAAGGAAAAATAAGGGAAAATAAGGATTGACAATGAGGAATTGCGGGAAAGGTTGTTTGGGGCATTTTTGCTTGATTGTTTGTTTTAGATAGAGAAAGTGATAGAGTAGGAATATGTTAATTCCAACACATTTATTTGTTACCACATGCGTAGCTTTTGAACTGCACTTAACGGGCACCGAACTGATTACCGCATATATTTTCGGCGTACTGATAGACTTGGATCATCTTACAAAGATAAAAAGACTCAGGGAAAAAGATTTTTGGTTAGCTAAAGGAAAGTTTTGCGATCACACATGGCTTCATGAACCTCTAGGACTAATTGTTGTTATTCTGATATCGATAATTATACAAAGTAAAATTCCAGTTATTTTTTATTCGATCCATTTTTTTATGGATCATTTTCTTCTTAAGGCAAAAAGCATGCCGTTCCTACCATTTAGGCAGAAAGTATATTCTTGGGGTTTTATTCCTTCGGGATCAAAAGTGGAGTGGTTTTTAGCGCCCCTATTTATAATTATTTCGATTTATTTGGCATGGAATTTATTTTAAAAGTAAAACGCCGATGAAGCCGAGAAAAACGGCGATCAATTTTTTAACCAAATCATCCCTCTCCTTTAAAAAGATAAAGGCAAAAATAACTGTAAGTATTGTTGCCACTTGAGTTAGCGGTGATATTTGGGATGCCTTGGCGCCCAACGTAAGGGCTGCGTAGTAACATAAAATTGCTATTGATGTTAACATAGAAACAATTAAAATATTTAAAAATCGTTTACCCTTTAAATAAGTTTTCGTTGCGGCGATTTTTTTTGGATTTACGGCCGCCATAAATAATGCTGGAAATAAGAATGTTAAAGCACTATAGGTTGGAATATCAAACTTTCTAAGTATATATACATCGTTTAGAAAGGCAATACTAGCGATAGGAGCTGCTGCAAGAGCAAAAATTTCTTCTATTTTAAAGTTAAATTTGAAACCTTTGGCGGTTACGATAATGACACTTAAAATTATGAGAATTATACCTGCAAATTGCTCAAAAGTTACAGTTTCGTTTAAGAAAATGATAGCACCCAGAACTGTCCACAGAATTCCGGTTTGAAAAAGGATGGTAAATTTTGAAGCTTCAATTTTTTTTAGCGAATTAAGGCGAAAATAATTAAACAAATAGTAAGAGACAACCATGAGTAAAATATTTGGTAGGTAATTTTTTAATTCTGACGCATCAAATCCGCTGATTAAAGCATATATTAAAATAATAAAACCGGCGGTAAATTGAAAAACAATTGAGTAAGCGATTGGATCAGAGTCCTTGTCTTTTAGAGCAAGCCTGTGCCAAATAGTAATGGCAGTGGAGGCCGAGACACCAATTAAAATGAAAAATATCCAGTTCATTCGTACGCTTTTTCCAGGGTAATTTTTTTATTCATTAATTAAATTTCTTCCGGTCATTTCTTCCGGTTTTTTTAAATCCATTAATTTAAGTAATGTTGGAGCTAAATCTGCAAGGCAACCATTTTCTTTTAAGGTGGCGTCTTTGTATTTATCGCTGATTAAAATTAGGGGTACAGGATTAGTGGTGTGGGCTGTATGAGGTTGACCTGTTTCGTAATCTATCATTTGTTCGGCATTTCCGTGGTCTGCCGTAATTAGCGCTTGGCCGCCATTTTCTAGTATTTTTTCAATAATTACGCCTAGACAATTATCAACAGTTTCTACAGCTTTAACGGCAGCGGGAATAATACCGGAGTGGCCGACCATATCGCAGTTAGCAAAATTTAAAATTATGATGTCTAAAATTCCGGAATCAATCCGTTTTAATGCTTCGGCCGTAACTTCATAAGCGCTCATTTCCGGTTTTAGATCGTAGGTGGCAACTTTGGGAGAAGCTATTAATGCCCTGTCCTCACCTTCAAAAACTTTTTCCCTGCCGCCGGAAAAAAAATAAGTGACGTGAGCATATTTTTCAGTTTCGGCAATTCTTAACTGTTTTTTGCCAAGTTTTGATAAATATTCGCCTAAAGTGTTAATGATTTCCTTATCTTCATAAGCAATATGAACGTTTTTTAACGTTTCATCGTAATTAGTCATTGTTATAAAATTGGTTTTAAAATAACCGCTTGGCCTATTTATTTCGGA
The DNA here is from genome assembly GCA_000993275.1 of candidate division CPR2 bacterium GW2011_GWC2_39_10. Classification (GTDB taxonomy): domain Bacteria; phylum Patescibacteriota; class CPR2; order CPR2; family CPR2; genus GWC2-39-10. The sequence goes on from LBVV01000017.1 coordinate 28,217, forward strand.
AAAATCATTTTCCGTAAGTGTTCTGGTTAATTGTCTCGCCCTGTCCGGCCTAAAATTAAAAAAAATAACCGAATCATTTTCTTTTATGGTGGCTACCGGTTCATCATTTTCCACCATAACGGTTGGCAGGACAAATTCATCATTGATGTCTTGGAGGTAGGATTTTTCTATAGCTTCGATGGCATCTGTTTCCCGATTTCCTTCACCTAAGAGTAAGGCGTCGTAGGATTTTTGAATTCTTTCCCATCTTTTATCTCTATCCATGGCGTAATATCTGCCGGAGATCGAGGCAATTTTACCTATTCCTAATTCTTGCATCTTTTGTTGAAGCTCTTTTACATAGCCGGCGCCGCTAGTCGGGGGAGTATCTCTGCCATCCAAAAAGCAGTGGACGAAAACTTTGGATAGCCTTTTGTCTTTTGCCATTTTTAAAAGGGCATAAAGGTGAGAGTTATGACTATGGACTCCGCCATCAGAAACCAGCCCCATTAAATGAAGGGCTGAATTATTTTTTGTTGCTTCATCCATGGCTTTATTTAAAACAGGATTGTTATAAAACTTACCATTTTCGATAGCCTTGGAAATTCTTAGCAAGTTTTGATAAACAACTCTACCGGCGCCAATGTTTAAATGGCCAACCTCGGAATTGCCCATTTGGTTTTTTGGAAGGCCGACATATTCGCCGCTCCCCATAATTTTGGTATGAGGATAAGTATTCCAATACTTATCAAAATTTGGCTTTTTGGCCATAAAAACGGCATTGCCTCCTTCTTTGTCATTTAGGCCAAAGCCATCTAAGATTATTAATGCGATTAATTTTTTCATACCCTAGTATTCTAGCATTAATAGATTGTTTTAAAAATAAAAAAAGAGTTTACATTTTTTTTGACAAATATTAATGCTTCATTTAGTATTGATTTATGTGATGGTTAAAAAAGCGCTAATTGCGCTGATTTGTGGTTAGCAAGGATAATAATATTTATGGGTGTTAGAATAAAAATGGATAAGCCGAAAGTAATCAACTGGTTTCTCACGGGTAAATGCAACCTAAATTGCCAGTTTTGTTATGGGAAATTTAATGAAGACTGCTTAACTTTGGAAAAAAATAAAAAGATTGTAGATAAGATTCTTCAAGTATAGCTGCCATTTCTTCGGGAGTCTTGGCAACAAACTCCTTGTCACCTTGTCCTTGCATAGTTTCTTCATTTGCCATGAAAACCTCCCAATTTTAATATAAGGGTAGTATAAATTATATTTTAACGATAAATCAAGAACTAAATGTGTAACTGCTCACAACCCTGCGTCTTTGCGAGTGAAACGAAGCAATCTCCTCTGCTTGAAACAAGATTGCCGCACTCTCCGGCGGCTGCCGGATCGTTCATTTGCAGATTTAAGGGTATTGGTACAATTTTTAGAAAGTCTGTGTGTGAGGGATGGGGTCGATTTTCGTGAGTTCTTCCATTGTGTTAAAATAGAGATATGACAAAATTTAGTGAAATTAAGCCTGCACTTGAAGATTTCTCTTTTTCTAAAAACATCAGCTTTCCCAAAACTCCACTTTTATATTTTGAAGCAGCTTGCAGCTGCCATATTAATAATCCAGGTCAAGAATTTCTGGAGTTATCGAATTATCCCAACTTTATTGTTCTCCAAATTGATATTTATGAATCATGGCAGGACAAGTCTAAGAGGCCCGTCATTTCTGATCCTGGAATTATCCAAAGAATTATCGATGCAGCTTACGTGGAAATCAACCAAAACACCGAGTACCTTAAAAACCTTACGAGAATCCATAATCTTGGAGATTATGAAATTATTGATTATTTAGCCAAAACCAATGTTTTGACTAAAAATATCTATGACTATTTTCTTTATTTGTCAGATGAATGCTTTGCTACTGAAGATCCTTATTTTATCACTAAATTACCGCAAATTCGGGAAAATATTTCTTATGGTTATCTTGATCTCTTGTGGCAAGTTCACGAGCACATCTTGAATTTATTAGAAAAACAAAAGGGTTTGAGCCGCCAGCTTTCTGATCAAATGCTGATTTCGGAAATTATTGATTTTGTAAGAATGGGCGAGCTCCCCCGAAATCTAACAGCAAATCGACCAGTCGCTTTTATTTCTGTAGGTGAGGATCTTAAAATATTGTTTAATCAAGAAGTTCTAAGGCTTCAAAGTTACCTTTTAAAGCAGGATCCAGATAGAAAAGAAATTGAGGAGTTTAAGGAAACCAAAATCTTGAAAGGTATGGCTGCTAGCCATGGTCAAGCTAAGGGCCAAGTTATCAGAATAGACATTGAAGATTTTGATAGTTACGAAAAAGCCCTTGGAGGCAAAGAAAACTTTATTTTGGTTGCACCTTCAACTAGGCCTGAAATTACACCTTATCTTAAAAGAGCTAAGGCAATTATCACTGATGAGGGTGGTGTCACTTGTCATGCCGCCATCGTTTCCAGAGAGCTCAATATCCCCAGTCTTGTAGGTACCAAAGTAGCCACCCAAGTTTTTGAAAATGGAGATTGGGTAGAATTAGATACCCGGAAGGGCATTGCAAGATTACTTAATTTTTAGTCAGCTTGAGAAGTGACAGGACCAATCTCATAAAGAAGCTAAATTTCTATAATTTAGGGAAACTGTAAAATAAAAAACGGTCTCAAAAAGCCATTTTAAACTGTTAGCCCTTCGGCAGGCTCAGGGCATAGTTCGACAAATAAAAAAGAAGCTCTATGCTTCTTTTTACATCTTATTCTCGTAGTCAATTCTGCCAATAGTGAGCTTGTCGAACTATGGCAGCCCCGGCGGCCCGTCTTCGCTAAAGCTACGAGCGGGTAAAGATTCTCACCCGGGTTCGAATTCAACCAGAAACAAACCAGGTCTCTGTTATCCACCTTGCGGTGAATTTCAGAGACCTGGTAGCCCCGGCGGGATTCGAACCCGCGATCTTCAGGATGAAAACCTGATATCCTAGGCCTCTAGACGACGGGGCCTCATTAGGTCAACAAACAAAAAACAATGAACAACCAGAAGAAACTGCTATATGTTCCTTATTTTTTGTTATTTGACTACAATAATTTAACAGATTATAGGCGTTTTGTAAACACACAATTTGATTTTTGATTTTTCACTGAACCAGCTTCGCTTCTTAAAAATAAATATTTTGCTTAATCGTCATTCCCGCAGAGACGGGAATCCAGAAGCTTGACTATTTGTTGCCTAAAATGATGGTAGACCTTAAAAAAGCGGCTATGGAGAAAATGGTCTGGCTTTACCTTTGCGATTGCCATATAAATGCTGTTATAAATCTTGCCAATCTTCTTGGGAGGTTACTAACCGAAGAAGAGCTTCATGGCGGCGCATATCCATGTAACCTTCCATATAACCTCAAGAGCTTATATGGAAGCCTTGCCTTTTGAAGTTTTTCTAGCAAACCTTAAAGAATGTCTAGAGACTCTGGTAAAAAAATGGGTTCTAATGGTTCGCAACTCAACAAGACGCTTGGTGGGTTGGGGGTGATTTTATTTTACTAGCTTCGCTTTAAACGTACACGCCGGCTAACGCCGGTGGTTTGTATGATAAAAAAAAGCGGTTTGAGTATCAAACCGCTTGTGGCATGTAATGCCTTTTAGGTCGCTTTTTCTAGTTTTGCTATTTCTTCCTCGATAATCTTTTTATCTAGTCTTTGGAACAGAGGTTTCGGTTCTTTGAAGGTACTCCCTGCCGGAAGTTCCTCGAAACGCCATTCAATGTTCGATACCTTGATTGTTTCGAGAAGCACTTGAGAAGATCTCGGGATAAAGGGTTGGGTAAGTATCCCAAGGCTACGGATTACTTGAGCACAGACCCATAGGGTAGTTGCTGCTGCCTCTTGACTAACCTTGATTTGTGACCAAGGAGCTTTTTTATCAACATATTGGTTGCCGAGGCGAGCGAGGCCTATGATTTCCTTAATGGCTGCTCTAAATTTTCCCTCAGAAATGAGCTGGCCAGCTGTCTTAAATGAATCTTTGGTAGCTTTGAGAATTTTCTTATCCTCTTCGTCGAAGTCGCCTGGAGTCGGTATTTTGTCACCAAAATTTTTGAAAATAAAGCTTAGGATTCGGTGAACAAAATTGCCATAGACGCCAACAAGATCGCCGTTGGTTCTCTCTAAGTATTCTTGCCAGGTAAAATCAGCATCTGAGGTCTCGGGTCCATTGTTGATAACATAGTATCGTAGAGTATCGGGATCGTAGTTCTCCAGGAAATTCGGTACCCACACTGCCCAATTTCTACTTGTGGAGAGTTGTTTGCGCTCCAAAGTTACATACTCAGTAGAAACAATTTGAGATGGCAGATTAAGGCCCCCTTTGGCCTTAAGAATGGCTGGCCATATTATGGTGTGGAAAGGAATATTATCCTTACCGTGAGCATAAATATTCTTGGCGCCATTTGTCCAGAAGGGAATCCAGGCGTCTGGATTATCTTGAGCATTAGCCCATTCGATGCTGGCAGAGACGTAGCCAATAACCGCTTCAAACCAAACGTAGATTCGTTTGTCATCATAGCCTTCTATTGGGATTTTGATGCCCCATTGGGTATCTCTGGTAATCGGTCTATCTTTGAGACCTTTCTTCAGAAGACCGCGGGTAAAGTTTGCAGCGTTTTGGCGCCATCCTTTTTGCTTGGGTACCCATTCCTTCAAAAAGTCTTCAAAGTGACTTAGTTTCAAGAAGAAATGTTCGCTTTCTCGAAACTCTGGAGTGGTGCCACAAATCTTGCATTGCGGGTTTAACAGCTCTGTCGTATCAAGCAGGGATCCGCATTCGTCACATTGGTCGCCTCTAGCTCCAGGTGTCTTGCACACCGGACAAATCCCTTCGACATATCGATCAGGTAAGAACCTTCGGCAGTTCGGGCAGTGTGGTAGGGTTTGAGATTTAGCATAGATCAGACCTTTATTATGGAGCGATAAGAAGAAATCTTGAACGACTTTCTCGTGATTATCTGTGGTTGTTTTTGTGTAGAGGTCGTAACTAAAACCCAATTCAGTAAAGTCGCGAACGAACTCGCGATGGTAACGATCTGCTATCTTGCTTGGTGGAACGCCTTCTTTTTCTGCACGAACGGCAATAGGTGTGCCGTGTTGATCCGAGCCGGAGACATAAAGAACGTCATTGCCAGATAGCCGGTAATAACGTGCTAGGATATCTCCTCCAATAAGGGCAGCAACATGACCAATGTGAAGAGAGCCATTTGCGTATGGCCAAGCTCCACCAATCAAAATTTTCTGTTTATCTGTCATTTTTATCGCCTCCAAATCTTTGAATATACATCTTATACCATAAAGCGGCCATTTTTTGAGCTCTGATTTTCAATGAACGTTAGATAATTGTAAGCTAAAATCCAGTTTTTGTCAACAAAATTGTGACTCAAAATTGTGGTCTCCCCGTATCAAATAATACGAAATCATTGAAAAATATGTATAAATATGTATAATTATATAAACATTTTTAACTTAGGTCTATGAAAAACGAAGATGAACTAAATAGTTTGGCCAGCGAATATTTTATCTCTAGCTCTAATCTTAATCAGTGTAGGGATATTTTGACTAGAGCAGTTGAAATTGGGTTAGATTTTAAAACAAAAGAAGATCATGGAAGCGCCGTGGTAAATTACAAGGGCCAGGATCAAATTATGAAAGACCTACTTGAGCCGGTTCCGGAGGAAGGTAAAAATCTAATTGATGTTATAGAAGAGTTTAAAGAGAAGATAATGAATGGCTCCGTGAACTTTAGTAGCGCACATTTTCTTGCTTTTCCTGATTGCGGCAATTCTTTAGCGGCTATGACTGGCCATATACTATATGGTATGCTAAATCAGAATTTGATCAATTCAATTCACACCTCCCCTACTGCCACTTTTGCAGAAATGTCGGTTATAAACTGGCTTAGGGAAATTGTCGGTTACAATATTACGATGAAACCTGAGGCTATAGCTGATGTTGGTGGTATTTGTGTAACTGGTGGCGTCTCAGCAAATATGGTTGGCTTGCTTCTGGCGCGGGAAAATAGGCTTCCTGGAACAATTAACACTGGTATTCAATGTGATTCTCGTAAAATAAAAGTCTTTATACCCAAAGGGATTGGACATTATTCAATTAAGGCTGCTTTGGGCTGGATGGGATTAGGCAAGGATAACGCTGTTGAGGTAGAAATTACACAAAACTTTACTATTGATCAGAATGATCTATTGAAAAAGATTAAATCATGTAATAGTGATGATATTCTCTTGGCTTTAGTGGCTTATACTGGGGATTCGAGGACAATGGCCGTTGATGACTTTGAGGGTCTATATAAAATTGCAAAACAATATGGAATGTGGTTTCATGTAGACGCTTGTCACGGTTTATCTTTGTGTTTTAGCGATAAGCTTAAAGGTAAGATAAAAGGCATAGAGCTCGCAGACTCATTAACTATAGATCCTCATAAGGTTTTGTTTGTTCCTTATACATTAAGTTTTGTTTTAGTTAAAGATCCAACAAAGTTTGAGCTCGTTTCTGGCATTGGTGATCTTATCACTAAGGAGCCCTATTCGTTTGGCCAAATTACACCACTATTTGGCAGCCGATCATTTGATAGCCTAAAGTTGTGGTTTCTAATTAAAAACCTCGGGAAAAAGAATATTGGTAAATTAATTGAGCAAAGACATGAAATGGTAAAATATTTTGCTTCTCTAATAAATGATAGAGAGGATTTTTATATGATGAATGAAGTTATAATTAATAGTGCTGCTTATATATATTTACCCAAAAAGTTTAAAGAACAGCTGGATGCTAATAAGCCCGATAAGAGTAAAAAAGACTGGATTGTTAAAAAAATTAATAAGCTTAATAAAAATATCCAATACAGAATGTTCCGGGAAGGCCAGTATTACGTACACACTTTTCAGTTAAATGATTTTCGTAATGTTTTGGGGGCTGGTCGTGATACCGTTTTTCAAATGCAAAGGTTGATGTTGGGAAATCCCCTAACCACACCAGCGGTGCTCCAAGATTTTATGGATTATTTGGAAAAAGTTGCTAAAGAGGAGGTAGCTAAAATTGAAGGAAGGGCTGCAATATAATACATCTTGGAGCGTTTATGAACAAATCTAAGGGAGTGACGGTTTGGCTTACGGGATTATCTGGCTCTGGCAAGACAACAATTGCAACAGAACTCGAGAGCCTTTTCAAGGAGAAGGGATTTAAGGTAGAGAAAATAGACGGTGATGTCTTAAGGGAAACGTTGTCTAAAGATTTGGGTTTTTCCAAAGAGGATAGAGATACAAATGTTGAGAGGTCAGCGTTTCTGGCAAAAACTCTAAACAATCATGGCGTAGTTGCAATCGTTTCACTTATATCCCCGTATCGAGAAAAAAGAGACTGGGCCAGAAATTATATAGAAAATTTTTTTGAGGTTTATGTAAATTGTCCCCTAGGAGCTTGTGAAGAAAGAGATGCCAAGGGGTTGTATATTAGGGCGCGAAAGGGAGAAATTCCAGATTTCACAGGAATTTCAGATAGGTATGAGGAACCAGTTAATCCAGAATTAACGCTTGATACGAAACTTCTAGAACCAAAGGAATGTGCTTTAAGGATAGTAAAAGCGTTAAAAATAATTTAAATGGCAGAGGAAAAATAAATGGAAATATTAGTCAGCTACTTTACTACTAAATTCGATCTCATGAAAGAGCATTGGGCCAAGCACTCGGCCCTTAAAGATAAAGAGGTGATGGGAACTAATAAGGCATTCGACCAAGACCTAGGAGGTTTAGTTAGAAGAATTGATTGGTCAACAAAAAAGGTTATTAGTGATTACGATATAAAAGTTCCAACTGGAATAACTAAAGGCTTTGGTAAGACATTTATTGTTTCTGAGGAGAACAAAATTCTTGTTTTTGCGAATGACTTTGAGCTCGAAGGAATAATTACTTCCCCATTACTTAATTGCACTCATAGTATTTCTGTTACTGATAAGGGCTTGCTTTGTGCATCAACTGGACTTGATGCTTTGGTTGAATTGGATTTAAACTCGAACATTCTTTTTGAATGGTTCGCAACTGAGAATGGATACGATACAGCGCCACAGGGTGTTAAGCGTGAGATCGATAAGAAAAAAGATCATCGAAATGTTACTTATACCACCCTCGAACAGACGACTCATGTTAACTCAGCTATTAAAGTTGGGGATTATTTATTGGCAACTTTTTTTCATCAAGGATATTTAGTGAAAATAAACACTTGGGATAGTTCTCATGAGGTTGTGCTACAGGGCCTTAAAAATCCTCATTCCATTTATCCTTATAAGGAAGGTTTTATGCTATCGGATACCTCGCATAACCAGGTATGTATCTTAGACAAAAATTATAAGATTATCATAGAGGTTCGCAATCAATTTAATTGGGTTCAGGATGCTGTTCCATTTGGAAATAATTTCTTGATTGCTGATTCAAATAATCATCGCATTGTTGAGATTAATGAGGCTGGTAAAATTCTCGATGAGTATAGATTTAGTGAGAAACTAAAGATATATCAAATTTTGGCGGTATAGCATGTATAGAAAAGAAAACAATTTTAAGGCTATGATTAGTGAACTAAAAGACTTTTTTTCGCGTCAGTTTGGGGATGATCATTTTACAATTATTTATGGATCTAATGCCTACAAGACAAACACTTCGAGCTCTGATTTAGATTTTGTGACTGCTTGCAAGCATTTTCACGATTCGCATCTTCAAGAAGTTTTAAAATTCGCGTTTGATCTTTATGAAAGATATGGCTTGATGATTGATGATGAAGTGCCGCATGAAAAGAAGATATTAATATCTTATGAAACGGTTAATAGGGCTATAAATGGTCATGGTTTTGAGCGTAAGGTTGATAGCATACATGTGCCCCCAGTTGTTAAAACGCCAGGGTTTCTTTCTTCTGACGAGATTGTTATGAGACTATCTCTAAATGCACTTACCGGTAAAAGTGTTTTTGTTTCAGGCAATAGGCAGTATTATTTGAAAATGCGACGTAAGGCTTTGGAAAACCTTGTTAAATTTAATTTTTTAATAAACAATGTAAACTCTTTTACTGTTGCTGAGTTTACTGATTCGTTAATAGGTACCCCAGAAAGAAATAGTGAAATGTATTTGGGATATAAAGACAATCCGAAAGTTAAGAAACACTTATCAAAAACTTTTTTGACGCAATTTGAGAGACTCAGTAAAAGGCAAATATTAAAATACACCGAAAAAACTGGTCGGTATTGTTTGGTAGACAAAAAATGGTTGAAGGAAGTAAGTTAGCATGAAAGGCGGTTATTTAGACTTTAGTGTGAATTTAAATCCTGTTCCGCTTAGCACGGAACTGTTAAAGCGCATCAATAAAGAAATGAATTCTTTGCTTTCTTGTTATCCAAATGAAGAAGATGCCCTAAATTTCCTTGCTGATTACTACAGCATCCCAGTAGGAAATATTGTTATTGGCAACGGATCGACTGAAATTTTTTTTATTTTGCCAGATGCTTTATGTTTTAAAGGGGCGATTGTAGTGATGCCTACCTTTTGGGAGTATACTATTTCGTTAGAAAGGTCAAATAGCAAGGTTATACCATTCTATGTAGAAGAAAAAGATAATTTTAATTTGGATATCATAGCTCTGGAGCGGTTTGTTGGACAGAAAGTTAAAGAAGAAGACATAGGCGCGGTATATTTATGTAATCCCAACAATCCGACATCAACTTTAGTGAGAGGCAAAGAAGTTATTCGGTTATGCAACAAATTTCCAAAAATTAAATTTGTTGTGGACGAAACTTATCTTCTTTTTGACAAGGACTATCGTCAGCTTAGTTTGATTAGTACCGCAATTAGCCGTCAGAATCTAGTTGTTGTTTTTTCTTTTTCAAAGTTTTTTAACATTCCTGGTGCTAGAATTGGGGTGTGTGTCGCAAGCAATGAAGACATTAAATCCATTAAAAGCCAAAGAGTTCCATATGGCCTAAATGGAGTTGGTTTAAAAATGATACCAATGATTTTGCGCGATAAGAAGTATGCAGAATTTTCTAGAGATTTAATAAGTTCTCAAAGACAAAGGCTCTATAAGCGTTTAAGCGAAATTCCTTATCTAAAAGTTTTTGAGCCCAGGGCAAACTATATTTTAGTGAAAATAGTCAACGCTAAAAAAGGGGATGCAACTGATCTTTGTAATTTTCTTGATAAGGAGGGTATTATCGCAAGGCATGGAGCTAATCTTGGTCTTGGTGGTAGGTATGTTAGATTTACCGTTAGAACTATAGAAGAAAATGATTTTTTAATAAAAGTTATTAAAAAATCATTTGAACAATTCAGATCATGATCTGTCCTAGCATAAGAGTTGAGACCGTTGAAAAACGTTTTTTAGAGTGTCATTGCGAGGAACGAAGCAATCTCCCTACACTCGAAACAAGATTGCCGCACTCCCTCCGGTCGCTCGCAATGACGATTTTGGAGAGATTTTCAATAGTCGCTTTGCGGTAAAATTATTTTTTTGGGGTTTACCTTATAGCTTATTTTTTGATATACTTTTAATGCATGAGGATTCTAAAAGTTATTCTTTCCGTGTTAATCATTATTTTCTCGGTCGCATTTGGGGCTTTTTTGGGTGTAACCAAATATCAGCAAAAAATTTCTGCTGAAAGCGAGAAACCGGAAGAAAAATTTATTGTATATCCGCTTCCGCAAATTATTTCTCCTAAATCCGGTATTGAAGTTTCCGGCAAGCAAAATGTTTTAGTTGCCGCTCCGGGAGCAAAAGCTTTGTATCTTTCCGGAAAAAACGAATCAGGTGAAACACTAAACGAGGGCGAAGCAGAAATAGTGAGCGGGCTTGGTGAATTTGAATGGGATACTACCAGCTATAAAGACGATAGTTATAATGTTTATGTTACGGCTTATTATCAAACAGGCGCACCGTCAAAAGTAGGAATCAGCTTAGATGTTAAAAATAGCGATAAATCCGGAATTATCGGGGAAGAATTAAAATCCTCTTCCAATACCGCTTATCAGTCCGACAAAATTGATTCAGATTCTGCTTTAACCCGGAATGAGGATCAAACCAAAAAAGAGTTAAATGCATTAGAAATTGATCAAAACCTTCTTATTGAAAAATTGGAAGTAATTCAAAGTGATGATAAGTTTAAAGTAACAATAAGCGGTTTGGCTAAAGATTATCAAAAAATAAACATCAACACATTCTCGTCTCATAAAAAAAAGGAAGTTAGTATTGATCCAAACGGGGCTTTTAAGACGGAAATAGTGTTATCCGTGGGGCGTCACGAAATTTATGCAGATTCAGGCGGAAAAAGAAGTCCGGTTGCCGAAGTTTATTTAAGTTCCCAAACCTCTCAAAAACCATTGGCCATGGTTAACGATTTAAAAAAGGAAGTTATAACTTACGGATCATATACCGGAGGACCGGCGATACTTCTGGTTTTGTTTGGCTGGTTTTTGCCGTTGGCAAAGCAAGCAAAGCCTTGCTCGGATAATGCCAAAGAGTTAAACTTAAAGCATGGAAGAGAAGAGCGAAGTACTGGATCAGCTCGAAAAAATAAATAAAAAAATTGACAGTCCAAATCCCGAACTCAAAAGAGGGAAATATTTGTTTTATTGCGACAGAACTATATGAAAAAGGTGGAAAAAATATTATTTGTAAGAGCATTAATTATTTTGCTTTTATTTTTGTTGCTACTGTTATTTTTGACTTACGGTTTAAAAAAATATGAGAATGAACGTCGTCAGGTTACTATTACAACAACACCGTATATAACCAGATATCCGACACCAACTGCCCCTGCAAATTATGAGGTTCATTACGCCATGGTGGTCAATGCAAGCAGCGGCTATATTGTTGTGTTCGATGAAAAAATAGGTAGCGAAAGAACAATCAGGGATTCGGGTCGTATAATAAAAGTAAGGAAATTTACGTATACGGATTGTGCTGGTACGGAAACTATTGATTGTCTAGGCGAGGGTGAAATTTATGGCACCGGTGATATCTCTTCACTAAAAAGGGGTGATAATGTTGATTTAATTATTAATTCCCGTTCTGAAGTTTCAAAAATTCTTGCAGGAAAAACTATTAGCAATACAACTACTCCGACTTTCTCTAATTATGAATTTGGTTATGCGTCAATGAACTATAATTATATTGCTTTCAGACGAGATAACTATTCGAAAGCCTTTTTAGTTGACAGTAAAACGCAGTATTTAATGGATGGTGCTAGTGGGAATATAAATAGTTTTAAAGATGGTGATATTTGCACTGTTATGGTTGCGGAAAATCTTATCACTAAACTGGAAACTCGATGATTATATTGCAACAGAAGTAATAATGCATTAAGCTATGTGTAGGGATAAAAAAATTTCAAGGAGGGTTATATGAAAGTTGCTATAAACGGCTTTGGTCGTATTGGCAGACAAGTTTTTAAGGCGTTTACGGAAAAATATCCGAATGTGGATATTGTTGCCATAAATGATTTGACTGACAATAAAACCTTGGCACATTTACTAAAATACGATTCTAATTACGGAATTTTTAATGCCGATATTTCGGCTGATGGAAAAGCTTTATATGTGAATGGTAGAAAAGTCCAAGCTTTCTCCGAAAAAGACCCGGCAAATCTCCCGTGGAAAAAATTAAAGGTTGATGTTGTAATTGAGTGTACCGGATTTTTCACTGATGGTGAAAAGGCAAAGGCTCATATTAGCGCGGGTGCTAAAAAAGTCATTATTTCCGCTCCGGCCACCAATGTGGATAAAACTATAGTGATGGGGGTTAATCATGATGTTTATGATAAAGAAAAAGACAATATTGTCTCTAATGGCTCTTGCACTACCAATGGCTTGGCGCCGGTTTGCAAAGTTTTACTTGATGAGTTTGGCATTAATAAAGGAATAATGACCACAATTCATTCTTATACAAATGATCAAAAAATATTAGATCTTCCTCACGAGGATTTAAGAAGAGCCAGGGCGGCCGCATTAAATATGATTCCCACTAAAACGGGGGCGGCAAAAGCTATTTCGGAGGTTATTCCGGAGCTTGCCGGAAAGATGGATGGTGTCGCTGTCAGGGTTCCCACACCAACAGTATCAATTGTTGACTTAACAATAGAAACCGGGCGTCCGGTAAAGGTAGAATGGATAAACGACGCTATGAAATATGCGGCCGAAGAGGGAAAGCTAAAAGGCTATCTCATGTATACCGAAGAACCGTTGGTGTCCATGGATTTAAAAGGAAATCCGTATTCTTCAATTTTTGACGCTTCACTTACTAAGGTTATTGGCGACAATCTGGTCAAAATTTTTGCTTGGTATGATAACGAATGGGGCTATTCCTGCCGAGTAACCGACCTTGCTACCTATATGATGAAATAATTTGAGTCTTCTCTCCTATATTTTCCGAATAGAGGGTCTAACCCTTTTAGATCATAATACCTTCTCTTGGGTTAATATTATTGGTAATATGTTTAGAGGAAGACTTTAAATAGGAGATTTTAATGAAGGTTATTTCAGACATTAAAGATTATGATTTAAAAAATGCTAAGGTTTTAGTAAGGGTTGATTATGACGTAAAGATGGAAAACGGCAAAGTAATTAGCGATAACAGAATGAAGGCGAGCCTAGATACAATTAAATATTTAAGAGAAAAAGGAGCAAAACTAATTTTAATGTCGCATCTTGGTCGGCCGGACGGAAAAGCAGTTAAAGAAATGTCTTTGCTGCCGGTTGCCGAGCATTTGGCGGAAATTTTGGGGGTTAACGTATCTTTTGCGCCTGATATTATGTCGGAGCAGACGAAGAAAATGATTGACGTTTTGGATAACGGTGATATTTTACTGCTGGAAAATTTAAGATACTATGCCGGTGAAGAGGGAAATGATGAAGAATTTGCCAAGAGGTTATCGTCATTTGCCAACATCTATGTTAACGATGCTTTTGCCACTTCGCACAGGGCTCATGCCTCCATGGATGCCGTGCCGCGTATTTTAGACAACAGTTATGCCGGTTTTCAGCTTCAGCGTGAGGTTGAAAATTTATCCAAAATAACCGATAACCCCAAAAGACCGCTTGTTGCTATTATCGGCGGCAAAAAAGTTTCGGATAAAGTGAAAGTTTTAGAAAACTTCTTAAAATTTGTGGATATTATTTTAGTGGGAGGCGGAGCCGCTAATGTATTTTTAGCTTCTCAAGATTATGAAATTGGCGATTCTTTTGTGGAAGATGATTTATTAGATTTTGCCGATGATTTGCTTTCGAAAGCTGAAAGTATGGGAGTGCAAATAATAATTCCAAGTGATGTTGTTGTTGCTAAAAAAGTTGATAACGGTCAAAAAACAGAAACAAAAGATGTGGTTGAAGTTGATAAGGATGACATTATTGTAGACATAGGACCGGAAACAGTAGAAAGTTTTAAAGAGCCAATTGAATTTGCCGGCACAATCGTTTGGAACGGTCCTTTAGGTATTTTTGAGTTTGAAAATTTTAAAAAAGGCAATGATTCCGTGGCTGAGCTAATAGCGGATTCCGGCGCATTTACCTTAATTGGTGGCGGTGACACTATTGCCGGTCTGCCCAAAGGCCTAAAAGAAAAGTATAGCTACATGTCTACAGCCGGAGGGGCAACTTTAGACTTTCTGGCCGGAAAAAAACTGCCGGGAATAGAAGCAGTGAAATAATTTCCTAAGGAAATTATAAATAACGATAAACAAATAACAAAAAACAGTTTTTATTGCTTATTGTTCATTGTTTTTTGTTTATTAAATGAGTGATATACTATTTATAGAATATAACTTGTGAGGGTCATTATGAAACATAAACTTATTGTTGGTAATTGGAAGATGCACGGAATAATTCCCGAGGCATCTATAATGATCGAAAAGCTAAAAAAAGAGCTGGGCGAGGTTAAAAAAACAGAAGTCGTTATTTGTCCGCCTTTTGTAGATCTTATGTCGGCTGACGAATCCGTAAAGGGAACAAATTTAAAGCTGGGTGCTCAAAATGTTTTTTGGGAAGAAGAAGGACCATATACAGGCGAAATTTCTCCATTAATGCTAAAAGGGCTGTGCAAATACGTTATTGTTGGTCATTCCGAGCGAAGAATATATTTAGGCGAGACTGATAAAATGATAGCTAAAAAAGCGGCTGCATGTGTTAGACACGAACTAACTCCAATTCTTTGTGTTGGGGATTCCTTGCAAGATTTTGCGGAGGGTTTTTCTAAAGTAACCATACTTTCACAGTTGCAGGCCGGAGTGAACCTGCTTACCGCCGACGAAGTGAGGAAGATTGTCATTGCTTATGAACCTGTTTGGGCAATTGGAACGGGTAAAAGCTGCACGCCTCATAAAGCGGCGGAGGTTGTAAGAGACATAAAACACACTATCGGCGAAATGTTTGGCAAAGAAGCGTCAGACAAAATTAGGGTACTTTACGGCGGAAGCGTTAAAGCTAAAAATTCCAACGATTATTTTGAATTTCCGGAAGTTGACGGCTTGCTGGT